>CAYSAH010000097.1:7148-10530 GCA_964428945.1 uncultured Bacteroidaceae bacterium
TTGCCGGAGAGGCTCAGCCTCCTGCTGAATTTATAGGATATCACCCCGGTAAGGTCATTTGGTTTATCGTAGTTCGCCGGGTAATAGGATCCCTGGTTGATGGTCTCTTCAGGGTATTCCCCGGCAACTTTTATTAAAGTCCTTGAATAGGTGTAACTGATCATGCCGTTCAGCCTTCCGTATTTCTTCTTAACAAGCAATTCCAGGCCATAGGCTTTTCCCTTCCCATTGATAAGATCGGTTTCAATATGTTCATTAAGGATCAGGGATGCGCCTCCTTTATATTCGATCATATCCTCTATGGTCTTGTAGTAGATTTCGAGGGAAGTTTCAATGGTATTTGACTTAAAATCGCGATAGTAGCCCAGTGCCACCTGGTCGCCGATCTGTGGCCTGATATGGGGATCGCTCAATTTCCAGGTATCGGTGGGTGAAATTGCTGTTGTATTTGAAAGCATATGCAGATTCTGCCTCATCCTGTTATAGCTTAATTTCAGTGAGCTTACCCGGTCGACCTTGTACCTGAAGGATAATCTTGCCTCAGGTCCTGCGTAGGATTGGATCAAACCTGTTTTTGAAAGGGAATTTTCAAGATTGTATGCTTCTCTTGGTCCTTCAGAATAATAATTGATGGTTTTTGGTCCCAGGTAAGAGTAAAAGGAAAGCCGTAATCCCCCGTAAACAGAAAAACTCTGACTTATGTTAAATTCATCTGAAACATACAGGGAGAGTTCACTGGCCCGCTCATTTTCAAGGGTGAAGGGATTAACCAGGCTCTGGATGCCAAGCGGCTGATAGTTTCCGGGTTGCAGAAAATACCAGCCTGACCCTAATCCAAATTTCATTGAATGCGCGTTGGAAAGGAAATACCTGAAATCGGTCCTTGCTTCTGCATAGTCAATTCTATATCCAAGGTTAAAGGCATTTAGCTCGTTTCCTTCTGAATTGACATTATAGTCATAATGACTGAAGATCAACCTGGTTTCGGACTGAAGTTTGTCGGTAAAATCGTGTTTCCACTCCAGGGTTGAATTTATGTTCCTGTAACTGTAAAGGGTATCGGAGCTCAGCTGGAATTCATCGTTGCTCGTATAAACTGAAAAAGACAGGTCGTTTTTGTCATTTACAGCCTGGTTAATGATGAAGTTGGCATCGTAAAAGGAGGCAGAACTTCTTCTCAGGCTGTTTACTTTGAACTGCTTCAGCAGAAGATCGGAATAGGTGCTTCTTACTCCCAGGAGGTAAGAGCCTTTTTCCTTTGCTGTCGGACCTTCGATCATGAACCTTGAGGTAAGCGGGCTGATTCCCCCTGAGCCTGAGAAGTTTTTGTTGTTGCCCGATTTGGTGGTAATTTTGAAGACCGATGAGATCCTTCCTCCGTATTCAGCAGGAATTCCGCTTTTGTATAATTCAAATTCCTTTACCAGGTCGGGGTTGAAAGCAGAGAAAAAACCAAAAAAATGGGAAGGATTGAATACCGGTGCATTGTTAAATAATATGAGGTTCTGGTCGGTTGATCCACCCCGCACATTGAAACCTGCGGCACCCTCGCCAACGGTTTGCACACCGGGAAGCAGTATGGCTGTTTTGAGCACATCTGCTTCACCCATCAGCGCGGGGATCTGCCTGATAAGGTCGATGCTGATCTTGTTCAGGCCGATCTGCATTCCTGTAACATTTTTCCCCTTATCGGCAATAACAATGACTCCGCGAAGGGCAGTGATCTCCTTGTGCATTTCAATCATTGTGCTTCCGGTTTCATTCAGCATGAGGTCGATGCTCTGGTTCTCCATCCCCACGCAGCGCAGGCTGAGGGTATGCTGACCTGAAGGAAGTGACATTATAAAATAGCCTTTATCATCAGTTACGGCACCAATCTCAACATCCTCAGCATAAACTACCGCTCCTGCAACCGGCTCCCCTGTTGCGTATTCCCTGATCATTCCGGAAAAATTCAGGTGCCTGTTGTTGATCCGCTCAGCCTGCCTTCCAATAATGATTTTGCTGGCAGAGATATTGTTCTGCAAAGCCTGCACTTCATTTTCGTCCGGTCCGGCTGCTGCTTTTATGATTATGGCGGAGCCTTTTTCTGAAGGACTAAAGATTGCCTTCGGGAATGCTGTAAGTATTTCCTCACCGCCTGTAAGAATAACATTTCCTGCGGGATCAATAAGAAATTTATTGTTCTCCTTATCCAGGGTATTCAGCAATAAGTTCCTCAGACTGCAATTTCCGTCCTGCTGGGAAACAATCAGATCCTTCACCCATTCCTCCTTGCAGGAGATTCGGATGTTTTCGGACCGTAAGAGTGAATCGGTGAATTGAACAAAAGGGATCCCATTGTAATTGTTTTCAAGGCAAAAATCTGAATCCTGGCCAATCAGTTTGCCCAGTGTGAATATAAGGAAGCAGGTGAATAGGATCCTGTTCATTGATTTTCGCGATTTACATTTTCAGAATATTGAACCACCCTGGCCAGCATTTCCGGGGAGGATGTCCGGACATGGATATTATTCTGCTTCATGTATTTTCTAAGTTCTTTGGGATCTGCTTCCAGGGCACTGTGCAGTTGCCTGTCGTTTTTTACCTGCATGTAGCCCTTCTCATTCCCAAGCAGAAGCTTCACGTTTTGCCTGAATTCATCTTTTCCCGGACCATTATTTTTTATTCTTTGCTTTGCCCATTTTGCGAGTAATTCAAATGCCCCATTGTAAACGACCTGGTAATATCCTTCGTCAAAACTTTTTTTAAGCTCCGGATTCGTTGGTTTCCGGAATTCAAAATAGAAGGTTCCCAGCATAAAGGCAGATACAAACTCCCTGTTTAATACCAGCATTTTTGCGTCATCGGAAATGTGCAGGTAGATCAGCCTGTCAAGGCTCAGGTCATAACGGAGCAGGCGATCTGCATATGTGCTTTCATCGATAACGACAGTGCCACGTACCCACGATTCCTCCATGAAAAAGGGATGGTTAGCAGCAGCCTGCATGTCCGGGCTGTAAATTTCCCCGTTTACCAGCTGCCGGTCGATGCCTGTTATCGAATCATTAAGTGCAAGGATATATTGAACACGTGCCTCAATGATCTGCCGGGAATGGTCGGGGACCAATGCCTGGGAATGAGCGTTTTTCCCACTGAAGATGAGTAATATAAGCACAGGAACAATCCTGAGGGGATTCATTGGACAGGACAGTTAGTTAGTAATGGCAAATTTGTCCTTTTTTTTCTGATTCGCCAAGGATTATCGGAAAATAGAAGGGGCATGGGCAATGTAAATTTATTCTTTCAGCAGCAGAGCAGGCCGAAGTTTATCCGGCACATTTACTTTTTGGTTTTCCTGTTTTTGCAAGCAGGCAATCAAGCCATTGCAGTTTGAATGAAG
>CAYSAH010000098.1:0-9431 GCA_964428945.1 uncultured Bacteroidaceae bacterium
CCTTTTCACGCTTGCAAGCTACAAGGGATTTGACCCGGAAGTGGGACCAAGTGGCATCGATATGAGCAACTATCCCCTGACACGTACTTTCAGCGTGGGTGTTAACCTGAGTTTTTAATCAGAGAAATAATTACTGTTATGAAGAGATATATTCTGACTACCATCGTACTTGCATTCATCGCAGCTTCCTGCAGCGAGGACTTTTTGGACAAAGCACCACTGGATTCCATCAATTCATCCAATTTCTTCCTTACGGAGGCCGATGCCATCGCTGCCGTGAATGGAGCCTACCAGCCGCTGCAATGGCCAAAGCTTTACAATATGAGGATGTGGACCTCGGATATCATGGCTGGTAACAGCATTGTTGGCGCCGGCGGCGGAGACGACGGGCGGGAGACCATCGATATGGCGAATTTCGTAACCGCCACTGACAATCCGGGCGTCCTGGATCTCTTCCGCGGCCCTCCCCCGGGAATTCTGCGCTGCAACGTTGTACTGAAGGAGGTCCCGGATATGGAGATCGATGAGGATATCAAGAACCGCACCCTGGGGGAAGCTCATTTCTTAAGAGGCTTGTATTATTTCATCCTGGTGCGTTATTTCGGAGATATTCCCCTGATCCTGGAGCCACAGGCACCCGGTGATGACCTTAGGCCTTTCCGGACAGACAAGGCCCTTGTGTATGAGCAGATCATTGAGGACCTTGCGCTGGCAAAGGACCTGCTGCCGGAAAAGTCCACTTATTCTTCGGCCGACCTGGGAAGGGCCTGCAAAGGTGCTGCAGCAGGACTGCTGGCCAAGGTGTACCTGACCCTGGGAGAATGGGAGGAGGTGGTCGCCCTCACAAACGAGGTAAGCGCCCTGGGGTATGCCCTGAATCCCAAATACGGAGATAACTTCGATGTGTTCAACAAGAACTCCCGGGAATCCCTTTTTGAAGTTCAGTATGTAAGTGATGCGGGCGAGGATTTCTGGTCCAATGAGAACCAGTCCTCCTGGCTGAGTACATTCACCGGACCGAGGAATTCCGACATGGTCGCAGGAGGCTGGGGATGGAATCAACCCCTCCAGGAATTCGTGGATGCCTACGAACCGGGCGACCTGCGAAAGGATGTAACCATCCTGTATGACGGATGTCCGCAGTTTGATGGCAGGGATTACGATCCTGCGTATTCCACCACCGGCTATAACCTTCGCAAATTCCTCGTGACAAAATCTGTGGCTGCCACGAGCGACAACAGTCCTTTGAATTTCCCGGTGCTGCGCTATGCAGATGTTCTGCTGATGAAGGCTGAAGCCCTGAACAACCTGTCCAGGACCTCGGAGGCCGAGGCTCCGCTGAATGAAGTAAGGGCCCGTGCAGGACTTGATCCCCTCAAGGGACTTTCCCGGGATGATTTCAGGGAAGCAGTATTGCATGAGCGTCGCATGGAACTCGCCTTTGAAGGGCAGCGCTGGTTCGACCTCATCCGGGTGGACGATGGTCAGTGGGGCCTTGACTTCCTTCATTCCATCGGGAAAGTGAATGCCACTGAGAAGCACCTGCTCTTCCCTATACCACTGAAAGAGATCGAATCGAACCCAAACCTGGAGCAAAATCCATGGTATTAACCTTCAATGAAATTCATGGCACAGGGATCCCAACCAAATAAACTCAGAAAAATGAAGCAACTATTCAGAAAACCGGTAAGCACTACCCGGAAAGTATCCAGGGCCGGAAGCATATTGATCGCCATTCTTCTTCTTGCCGGATTTATAACTTATTCCTGCCAGGAGGAATTTGAAGTTGAAGTAAGCCAGGGAGAGCCTGTATCCCTTTCGGCATCGCACAGCACTGTGGAGTTGTCGCAAAAGTTGTACGCCAGCAATGCGCTTGAACTGGCCTGGACGCGTGGAAGTAACCAGGGGACGGGAAGCCCGATTTCCTATACCCTTCAGCTAGACCTGGCAGGGAATAATTTTGCCAGTCCCCGGAGCTATGAAATGGGAAAGGGAATTTACGTGCGGAGTTTCAAGGGCGAGGAACTGAACAGCCTGCTGAGCGAAGGCTTCGGCGTCGAGGCAGGCAGCACAGCTGCCATAGAGGCCAGGGTGATCGCGGATGTATATGAGCAGAGCGTTGAAGATGGTATCTCTGAACCTGTCAGCATCAGCGTGACTGGCTATGAGCCGGCGTCGTCGATACTCTATATCCTGGGCAGTGCCACGGAAGTGGGAGATGACATCGTCAATGCAATCGAGATGAGTTCCGTCGCCGATATGCCGTGGATTTTCATTTACGAGGGTGAGCTTTCCCCGGGAAGGATATTCTTTAGTGAGACCAGGGACGATTGCTGGTGCAAGGCTTTTTACACGCGGGATCCTGGCGATGACGAGCTTATGATACACAACAAGGAAGGACTTGGAACCGACAAGCGATGGCTGATCCCCGAAAGCAATTACTACAAGGTCACGGTCGACCTGGTGGACCTGACGATACAGATCGATACGGCAGTGGCAGCACCCTATACCGGGCTGTACATCGTGGGGGATGCAAGCCCAAGCGGGTGGGACATTGCCACTCCCCAGCCTTTTACACAAAATCCCGATAACGCAGCTATTTTCAGCTACGAGGGCTACTTCAGCCCGGGAAAATTCAAGATTTCCACTTTCACCGGGGACTGGTGTGACGGGGATTGGCTGAACGCCAGCCAGGAAGACCAGGATCTTACAGCAACAGACTTCATCATTACGCAGGGATGCGACGGACCTGACAACCAGTGGTTAGTTACTGAAGCGACCCAGGGAAGGTATACCATAACGGTCGACCTGGTCAATAATCTTATAACGATCGCACCGGTGCAGCTCTACCTGATCGGTGACGGGGGCCCCAATGGCTGGAATATCGAAGACCCGGAACCCATGGTCTTTGCCGACGGAAAATACATCTTTACCGGTCCCCTGGGAGCGGATAACCCGACCGGGGAGTTCAAGTTCTCGAAATTCACAGGAAACTGGTGTGAAGGCGGATGGATCCTTGCTACCACGAAGGACCAGTCCATCAGCAATACATCCATGTCGTTCTATACAGGCTGTCCGCCGGATGAACTGGATTTTAAATGGAGACTGGCTGAGGGTGAAGCCGGTGATTATGTGATCACGATCGACCTGGAAAATGAGTTGATGACTGTGGCGAAACAGTAGCCCTTTGGCAGCCCTTCGTCAGGCTCGCAGAACGGCGGGGGTAGGAAAAAGACAGGAGTAAGAATTGATAAGAATAGCAGGAATTTAATGAAAAAAGTAATTTATAGTGTAGTAGTTTTAGTGGTCCTTTTTGGGTGCAGGCCGGAGGAGAATCTTCCTCCGGAAGCACCTGAAAACCCGGCTATGCCTTCCTACAATCACGTGAGCATCTCGACGGATAAGGCTGCATACGATCCCGGGGAAGAGGTGCACTTTGAAATCGATGCCTCCATGCTACCTGCGACAGCCAGGGTGAGGTACAGCTACCTGGGAGAAGTTATTGAAGAGGCAGTGTTGCCGGGGAGTAGCTGGACCTGGAAAACTCCTTCCGATGATTTCAGGGGATACATGGTCGAGATACTCGAGGGAGAGGCAGGTGCAGAGACCATCTACAGCAGCATTGCGGTGGATGTTTCTTCAGAATGGACCCGTTTCCCCAGGTATGGATTCCTGTCCGATTACTCCTTGCTGAGCACGGAGGAGATCGACGGGGTCCTTGACAATCTTTGCAGGCATCACATCAACGGACTGCAGTTTTACGACTGGCACAACAAGCACCACAAGCCGCTGCCGGTCTCGGGATCGACTCCCGCGAGCACTTGGAAGGACATCATCAACAAGACCGTATACTTTAGCACGGTAAAGAATTATATCGACAGGGCACACAGCAGGAATATGCATTCGATGTTCTACAACCTGGTCTACGGAGCCTGGAGTGATGCAGAGAGTGAGGGTGTATCCGCAGCCTGGTATGTCTATACAGACAACACACATACGAACCGGGATTTTCATCCCTTGTCTTCTCCCTTCCTGAGCAACATTTACATGCTGGATCCTTCCAATACGAACTGGCAGGACTACATCCTGGAGGAGACCAGGTTGGTGTATGAATACCTTGATTTTGACGGCTATCACATGGACCAGCTGGGGGACCGCGGTACACGGTACCGCTATGACGGCAGCGTCCTGAACCTTTCACAGACATTCGGCCCTTTCATAGATGCAGCCAGGGCAGCTGCCCCGGGGAAAAAGCATGTTATGAACGCCGTCAACCAATACGGACAGCAGGGGATCGCTGCAGCTGCCTCGGATTTCCTCTACACGGAGGTGTGGTCCCCGAACAACACTTACAGGGACCTGGCCAACATCATCCGCGTCAATGACACTTATGGCGGCGGAACGAAAAATACGGTCCTGGCAGCCTATGTGAATTATGACCTTGCCAGCAGCGAGGGGTATTTCAATACCGCTTCCGTACTCATGGCCGACGCGGTGATCCTTGCTTTTGGAGGTTCTCACCTTGAATTGGGGGAACACATGCTTGGGAAAGAGTATTTCCCGAATGACAACCTGGCCATGAAAGCCGATCTCACACAGTCTTTGGTAAAATATTACGATTTCATGACGGCCTACCAGAATCTCCTGCGCGACGGAGGCTCCTTCAACCTGGTTGAGCTAAGTTCGACGGATGGCAAAATAAGCCCGGGCAAATGGCCTGTCAGCTCCGGATCGGTGGCTGTTATCGCCATGAAGAAAGATAAACTACAGGTCCTGCATCTTGTCAACTTCAAGGATTCCCAAACGGATGAGTGGAGAGACAATGGCGGCGTCCAGGCTGTGCCGGGACTGGTTAAAGATGCAGCCTTGCTTTTCACCGCCGAAGGCACTGTAGAAAAAATATGGATGGCTTCTCCTGATCTTGTCGGAGGTGCGCCATTAAGCCTGAATTTTGAGCAGAAGGAGGACCAGGTAGCCTTCCTGTTGCCCGGATTGAAATACTGGACCATGGTGGTCATTGAATATGAATAAGGTTTTTTAAATATACAGGGAACTTCATGCGTGCGCACAAGTGATGACCTTGTAAAGTAAATCACGTACTAATAAAAATGATAATGAAACGAAAAATTACTTTCAAAATAGTGCTTTCAGCACTGCTTATAAGCATGGTGTCTCTGGTGAATGCAGAGATCACGGAACTTAACCTTGTCGGCGATGCCGTTCCGGCAGGGTGGAGCGTCAGCAATCCTACTCCCATGACCCTGAACGGAGATGTATGGGAATGGTCAGGAGCCTTAAAAGCAGGCTCGCTCAAGATATCAACCTTTACAGACGGTAACTGGTGTTTTGGACAATGGCTGAATGCCACAGTTGCTGATCAGCCCATCAACGAAGCGACCTACATTATAACGGAAGGATGCGACGGGCCCGACAATAAGTGGGTTGTTGCAGCTGAAGACGTCGGGACCTACAAGATAACGGTCAACCTAACTGCACAGACGATCACGTTTGTATTGCTGTCGACAGAGGTAGCCGACGTCACCCTTTCCGGCCTGAGTGCAAGTGTAGGTACCCTCACCCCGGATTTTGACGTCTCCGTGATAAATTTCTTTCTCACAGTACCGGCAGGAACCCCATCTGTACTACTCACAGCTACTCCGGCTGATGCTGAGGCTACCGTGGATGGAGACGGTGAGATCGACCTGGCTGGAGGAGACACCATCGTTGCGATCGAGGTAACAGGAAAAGACAATATCAACAAATTCACCTACCGTGTCACTATCTCACTGGTCCAGGAAGGAGAGATATATTCGGCTATTTACATGGTAGGAGATGCCACACCTGCAGGATGGAACATCGGAGCACCGGAGCCCATGATCCAGGATGCGGAGAACGTAAACCTCTTTACATGGCAGGGAGACCTTTTTGCCGGTGAGCTAAAATTCTCAACCTTCACAGGAGACTGGTGCGACGGAGACTGGCTGCTTGCAACAGCACCAGACCAAAAACTTTCCATCGGGGACTATACCGTTTATACAGGCTGCCCCCCGGGTGAAGAAGATTTTAAATGGAGGGTATCTGCCGATTCGATCGGGGAATGGATCATCACGGTTGACGTGGAAAATGGGACTATCGTATTTGAATACCAGGATGCTGGTTCAGGAATTGAAGCAAATGAGCACGGGACCATCTCGGTCTATCCAAACCCTGCCAGGGAATATTTCATTGTTGACCTGGGCATGCATACCCGGGGAAGCGTGGAAGTTTATTCAGTGGATGGAAGAAGCATCTTCCGCCAGGAGCTTAAGGAGAGCAAGACCATGTTCGATGTGAATGAACTGGAGTCTGCCGGCCTGTTGATCCTTCGTGTTTCAACAGAAGAGTATATCCGGGCCTTCAGGCTATTGGTTCAGTAATTTAGCTAGGGGGGATCGCAGCGGCTGAGACCCGCTGTTATCCCTGCTTTTCAAAGATTCCGTTTATCTACCATGCTATTATTTATGAAGAACTTACGCTTCATCGTGGTCCTTTTCGCCTTTTTCCAGGCTCTGCAAGGCTCCGTATTCGGGGCAGAGGACCCGGAAAAGGCAGTACTTCCTGCAGGGAAATGCAGCTCTTTCACCCTTGAAGGCAATAAGGTTGTTTTCCACTGTGAGAATAATGTCATGGTGCAACTTGAGCAGCTGGGTCAGGGCATACTAAAAATATGGGCCGGTCAGGAGGATCATCGTCCCGGGGCCGGATCCTATGCAGTTCTGAATCAGGAGTGCCCCCCGGATGTGATGAACCTGGCGGAGACAGACGGAAACTACATGATCTATACCGGGAAACTGATCATCAGGGTGAACAAGGATCCCTTCCAGGTGCAGGTCTTCGACAAGTACCAACGCCTGCTGATGGAGGATCACGGGGGAAGGGGATTTGAGTCGTCGCACACGGGTCTGAGCTCTTACAAAACGCTGAAACCCGGAGAAAGGATCTACGGGCTTGGGGAGAAGAACGGCTCCATCGATCGTGTGGGAGGCCTTTTCAGGATGTGGAACAGTGACAAACCCTGTTACCAGGTGCACGAGGATCCGCTTTACAAGAGCATTCCCTTTTTTATGAGCAGCGAGGGCTACGGGATCTATTTCGACAATACACATAAAACAGCATTCGATTTCACCGCCGGGGAGGATGGATACTATTCCTTTTCCGCACCCGGCGGTGATATGGTCTATTATTTCATATACGGACCTTCTCTCAAACAAATACTCACTGCCTACACGGAGTTGACTGGCAAGGCCATTATGCCCCCCTCCTGGGCCTTTGGTTTTGCCCAATCCCGGGGCCTGCTGACCAATGAGTCCCTCACGCGGGAGATCGCGGATGGTTACCGGAAAAGGCAGATCCCCTGTGATATCATTTACCAGGACATCGGGTGGACAGAGCATCTCCAGGATTTTGAGTGGAGAGCAGGAAGCTATGATGACCCGGTCAGGATGATCGAGGAACTGGAAAGCCAGGGTTTCAAGTTGATCGTCTCCCAGGACCCGGTGGTCTCTAAGAACAACCGGTCCCAATGGGAAGAAGCCGATGCACTTGGATATTTTGTAAAGGACATACGGACCGGGGCGTCCTACGACATGCCCTGGCCCTGGGGTGGCAACTGCGGACTCGTGGATTTTACCCATCCTGGCGTGGCCGAATGGTGGGGAAGCCTGCAGCAGAAAGCCGTGGATGCCGGGGTAAGGGGATTCTGGACTGATATGGGCGAACCTGCCTGGAGCAACGAGGAAGCCACCGACCGCCTGAACATGCAGCATGCTGCAGGCATGCACGACGAGATTCATAACGTTTACGGACTGACCTGGGACAAGGTGGTTACCGAGCAATTTGAAAAAAGGAACCCGGGATCCAGGATCTTCCAGATGACACGTGCGGGCTTTTCGGGCATGCAGCGTTATACCTTCGGGTGGTCGGGAGATGCCGGCAACGGGAATGAGGTGACAGCGGGCTGGGGACAGCTGGCTGCACAGCTTCCGATGGCCATTTCGGCCGGACTGGGAATCATTCCCTTCTGGAGCTGCGACATCAGCGGGTACTGCGGAGATATTGAAGATCATGAAGCCATGAGCGAATTGTACATTCGCTGGATGCAGATCGGGGCCTTCAATCCCCTGAGCAGGATTCATCACGAGGGGAACAATGCTGTGGAACCCTGGCTCTTTGGAGAGGAAGCAGAGGAAATCTGCAAAAAGAACATTGAAGACAAGTACAGGCTCTTCCCGTATATCTATAGCTATGCAAGGGAAGCCTATGACAGGGGATGGCCCCTGATCCGGCCCATGGTGCTGGAATACCCCGATGACGCAGAGACTTTCGATCTTTCCTCCCAGTTTATGTTCGGGGAGGAGTTGCTGGTGGCCCCCGTAACCGAAGAGGGAGCGGCGTACAAGCGGATCTACCTTCCGCAGGGGGAATGGATCGATCTGAATAATAAGCAAAGCATTTACCCCGGGAAGCAGTGGATTGAACTACCGACCTCACTTGCCGTGATCCCCGTCTTCGTAAGAAAGGGATCTATCATCCCGCAAATGCCCGTGATGCAATTTATCGGGGAGGATCCAAATTATCCCCTGCTCCTTGAGGTCTTCCCCGCAGCAACCAGCCGAAAGGCCCGTTTTGTTGTTTATGAAGATGATGGTGAGACCACAGCCTACAAAGAGGATAAGTTCCTGCGCAGGGAAGTGGTGTGTGCAAGCCGGGAGGATCGCCTGGAGATCCGTTACACCGTGGAGTTAGTAAACCAGTATAATGGGGAAGAGAGGGACCTGTTCTACCTCGTGCACCTGGACGAAAAACCGGCCTCCATTTACCTTGCAGGGAAGAAGCTCAGGACCTTCAAGGGCAGTGACACAGACCAGTTGATGCAGGAAACTGTTCAAAAGGCAGGCTGGAGCTGGTGCCCGGAGACCGGGGAATGCCTCGTGCGTATCCCTGCAGCCGACGCTTTCGAGTTAGTAAGCATAGAGAAATAAAAGCTAGTACCATGACTTTCCCTCGAATTAAAAAAATTGTATATATGATCGCACTTGCTGTCTCCCTGGGAGCCTGCAACGACAGATCATCCACCTTGTACCAATCAGAAGCATTTACCCTGTATCCGGATAAGGTAGTACAGGGGGAATACGAGGCACGCGCTATTTCTTCCACGCACCTGGTCTCCAGTTACAGGAGTACAGCCTGTAAGAACTATTCAAGGCGCATCACCTTCAAGTTCTGCATCAACGAAAAGGATATAGAGCTTCCGTCGGGGGCCGATCACTGGATGATCATCGGCGAGGAACACAGCACCCCTGTGCTGCGCTTCGGGGAGATCCCGGATCCTATGCCTGAAGAACCGGGAAGCATGCTTCCACCAAATTATGAGTTCACATTCAGGGTTGATA
>CAYSAH010000098.1:9441-10450 GCA_964428945.1 uncultured Bacteroidaceae bacterium
TCGCCTGTATTGTCAGCCTTCAGGGAACAGGGGTACTACGAAGCCTATAACGGGCAACGTGTCGCAGCTGCTGATTTCAAGGCCTTTCATATTGCCGGCGGATCGGAACCGCTCAGCTGGGACTTTTCCAACCTGAATGAAAAAGGACTCATACTTGAAGATCCGGATGGCGACGGGATCTACGAACTGAGCGTTCTCTTGAATCCCCTGGATACGATGGTGGAAAACGAAAAGAGATGGATCCTTTCCCTCAACACGGCGACAAAAGCACAATATAAGTCGGATCAAGCCCTCGTGGATGCAATTTATAACCTGTCGCTGGAAGAGGCCATGATGAACATCGAAGCCGACAGCACCCTGAGAACCGGTGCCAAGTGGGGAGGGGTATGGACCAGGGATGTCAGTTACAGCACCCTGTTGGCCTTCGCCTTCCATGAGCCTGAAGTGGCTAAGATCAGCCTGATGAAGAAGGTAAAGCGGGGAAGGATCATCCAGGATACGGGATCGGGAGGCGCATGGCCAGTCTCTTCAGACCGCACCACCTGGAGCCTGGCAGCATGGGAGATCTACCTTGTGACGGGAGATCAGCAATGGCTGCGGCAGTCCTTCGGGATCATCAGGAACAGCCTGGAAGATGACTACCTGACCCTCCGGTCGGAGCAGACCGGGATGTACAGGGGAGAATCCTCCTTCCTTGACTGGCGGGAGCAGACCTACCCGAAGTGGATGTCGAACGCGGATATCCATGTATCTCAGAATCTGGGGACGAATGCCGTTCATTACCGCGCGCACATCATACTCGCCGCGATGGCCAAGCAGCTGGGCGAACCTTACGAGGACTATCTCCTGCGGGCGGAAGCGATCAGGGAGGGAATCAATGCACATTTGTGGATGGAAGGGCAAGGGTATTACGGGCAATACCTGTATGGCAGATCCTGGCAGAGCCTTTCGCCCCGTTTTGAAGCGCTGGGGGAAGCACTGGCCATTTTATTTGATGTTGCAGACTGGG
>CAYSAH010000099.1:0-3583 GCA_964428945.1 uncultured Bacteroidaceae bacterium
AGAAAATAATCCCTGAGATCGAAAAGGAGCTTGGTTCAATAGACATCCTGGTGAACAATGCAGGAATAATAAAGCGAATCCCGATCCTGGAAATGAAGGCCGACGAATTCAGGGAGGTTCTGGATGTTGACCTTACTGGTCCGTTTATTATGTCGCGGGCCATTGTTCCGGGTATGATAAAAAGAGGACATGGAAAAGTCATCAATATGTGCTCAATGATGAGTGAACTGGGCAGGGATACAGTATCTGCATACGCTGCTGCAAAAGGGGGCCTTAAAATGCTTACAAAAAGCATGGCAACGGAATGGGCAAAATACAATATCCAGGCGAATGGGATCGGTCCCGGCTATTTTGCAACCTCCCAGACGGAACCGATCAGGGTGGACGGACATCCCTTCAACGATTTCATCATCAGCAGAACCCCGGCTGGCAAATGGGGAGAACCTTCAGACCTTGCCGGAACAGCTATATTCCTGGCTTCCGATGCCTCCAATTTTGTGAATGGCATAATTGTGTATGTAGATGGCGGAATTTTAGCAACAATTGGAAAACCAAGTAATGAAAAATAGTTATATATTAGCAACATAAAAATCCGGGTTCTTCGCATTTCAAAATTCTCTTCGCGAAATGTTAGTAATTGGTTAGTTAGCAGAATCCGGATTTTTTCCTTTCAACCTCCACACATGAAAAATTTACTCCTTCTTTCAACCGCAGTCTTCATTTTATCCTGCACTCCCGACAAAAACTACATCATAAGCATAGAGAACAATTCTGATTTCGACAGAAAGGATGTCGGAATTACAATCAGCAGAAGCGAACTTGAACATTTATCAACCTTCGATCCTGATCTTCTTCCTGTGCTAACAAAAGGTGATAACACTTATATCCCTTCTCAAATCGATGACCTTGAAAGCGACGGATCCTGGGATGAGATGTTTATTATGACCAATCTTGCTGCAGGAGAAAGTTTAAAGGCATTGTTAAGTTTTATACCTCCTGAGAAATATCCTGTATTTGAAGCACGTACCAATATCCGTTTCGCCAGAAAAGGGGAAGTTTATGAAGAAGTTAAAAAGGCAATAAGAGAATTGCATGCTATAAATACTGAGACTCAGAAAGTATGGCAGATGGAAGGTATTGCATGGGAAAATGATAAAATAGGATTCCGGAATTATTTCGACCGGAGGAACGGGATGGATATTTTTGGAAAGGTCACAAAAGAAATGGTACTGGATAGTGTAGGTTATAAGGAAGATCTCACTTACCATGAATTTAACCCGGAATGGGGAGTTGATGTACTTAAAGTAGGCAACTCTCTTGGAGCCGGAAGCATAGCGATCTGGTATAACGATTCACTTTTCCGGGTAGGAGATAACGGTACCGGAACATGTGAAGTACTTATTGAAGGACCTTTGCGCAGTATATTCAGGTTTGAATTCAACGACTGGAAAATGGGCGACCAGACCTTAAAACTGGTTCATGACGTAGGGATCCAGGCAGGCAAGTACTATTTCGAAAATGATGTATCCGTTTCAGGCACGGATGCCAATATCGATCTTGTTAGCGGAATTGTAAATAAAAAATGTAATATGCTCCATGTCATGGATTCTGTCAAAGGCGTCAGGGCATTTTTCACACACGACCTTCAATCCGAGGATACAAGCATGCTTGGTATGGGTATCATGCTGGCGGAAAAGCAGTTTTCAGGAACCTCGGAAGCACCTCTTTTGGGAGACGGAATAACAGAAACTTATTGTATTCATTTGGATATTAATAAAAAAACAAGTGCAACATTCAGGGTTTATTCAGTTTGGGAAAGAGAAAATGACAGGTGGAAAACTGCCGAAGGATTCGGCCAATTTCTTTTTGAAGAGGCTGAGCTAATGGAATTTCCTGTTTCTGTGAAATTCTCCAGGCGCTAACAGATGATTCTGCAATTAAATTTCTCCGGATCATCTTTTTTGAGCAGGAAATCCAATTGGTTTTAATTCCAGTAAAAGTATAAAATTTGATGATCTCCTGAAGCTGACTCAACAAATTTCATCGAGTAGTTTTTTACATTCCCCGACCGAGAATCCTTCAATTTCAAGCCAGTTTAGTGCTGCTTCAATTGTTGCAACAACTCTTATTTTCATAGGGAAATCATATGTTCCAGCCTTCATTATCATTGGTGGTACAACCTGGTTTGCGTTTAAAGCTATAAAGGCAGATTTTCGTTCTCCGGCAAATCCATCCTTTGTCATCATATAATGCATTACGCGCCGCAAGCCTTGAACATCATATGAAAAATTGACCCTGCTCACGTCAATCAACACTCTGAATTTAATGTTATATCCTTCTTCCAGAATAAGAGAATCAATAAAACCAATTATATCATCAGGTGTAATATCTCCAAGGAAACACATGATGATCAATTCTTTCTCACTGATAATTTTAAAGTTGATCATGGCTGTTAATCTTTAATAAATTTAATTAAAAACACCCTGAATATGCCAAGGTTTACACGACATTATGAAGAATCCTCAAAACACCCTGACCAATGAATAAATTATTTATGTGTATAAATAAATAATTACTTTTATGGATCTAATTTTAAAATATAGCTAAATGAAGTTCGGTTATTTCAATGATGAGGAGAGGGAATATGTAATTACTGATCCCAAAACACCCTACCCCTGGATCAATTACCTGGGGAACCGCGATTTTGTATCGATAATTTCAAACACATCAGGAGGTTATTCATTCTTTAAAGATGCCCGCCTCAGGAGAATAACAAGGTATCGATACAACAATGTCCCTGTGGATGATGGCGGAAAATATTTCTATATCAATGACGGAGGGCACGTATGGAATCCTGGGTGGAAGCCCGTAAAAACCGGGCTGGATAAATATGAATGTCACCATGGATTGGGATACACTCGCTTTCTCAGTGGATCGAAAGGCCTTGAAACCGACCTCTTGTTTTTTGTACCTCTTAAAGATAACCTTGAGATTCAGCAATTGAAGGTCAGGAACACATCAATTGGAGTTAAAAAATTCAAACTTTTTTCATATGTTGAATGGAATTTCTGGAATGCACTTGATGACATGACCAATTTCCAGCGCAATTATAATATTGGTGAAGTGGAGATCAAGGGATCGACCATTTATCATAAAACAGAATACAGGGAAAGAAGAAACCATTTCGCTTATTACAGTGTCAATGCGCCAATTGCTTCATTTGAAACCGACCGCAATACCTTTATTGGTCTATATAATGGTTTTGACAGACCGGATGCCGTATTCAGTGGAAAACTAAATAATTCTGTTGCCCACGGCTGGTCGCCTATTGCCTCACACATGCTTGAAATAGAGCTTGCTCCTGGCGAAGAGAAGGAATTTATTTTCCTACTTGGTTATGTTGAAAATGAAGAAAATAAAAAGTGGGAATCAAAGGGTGTTATCAATAAGGAAAAAGCTGAGTCAGCAATAAAGAGATACTCTACAGCAAAAGATGTGGACGCAGCTTTGTCTGAGTTAAGGTCCATCTGGGATGATCTGATATCGGTCTACAACTTAAACAGCAATGAGGAGAAGTTGAAAA
>CAYSAH010000099.1:3593-9104 GCA_964428945.1 uncultured Bacteroidaceae bacterium
CCAGTGTATGATCACCTTCCTTATGTCGAGAAGCGCTTCGTTCTTCGAAAGCGGGATCGGTCGCGGAATGGGATTCAGGGATTCGAACCAGGATCTGCTGGGTTTTGTCCACCTCGTCCCCGAGCGCGCCAGGGAAAGAATACTCGACCTCGCAGCAACACAATTGGAAGATGGAGGAGCCTACCATCAGTACCAACCGTTAACTAAAAAAGGCAACAACGAAGTAGGAGGTAATTTTAATGATGACCCATTGTGGCTGATTTGCTCAACAGTGGCATATATTCGTGAAACGGGGGATTATTCAATTCTCACCCAAAATGTACCGTATGACAATGATGCTTCGAAGGCAAAATCACTTTTCGATCACCTGACCCGCTCCTTTGATCATGTTATAAAGAACCTGGGGCCACACGGACTGCCTCTTATCGGACGTGCCGACTGGAATGATTGTTTGAATCTGAACTGTTTCAGCACAAGTCCTGACGAATCATTTCAGACGACTGAAAACAGGGAGGGTGGCGTTGCTGAATCAGTGATGATTGCCGGAATGTTCGTCCTTTATGGAAAAGAATACATGGAGCTTTGTGTAAAACTTGGGAAGGACGAAGAAGCCAAAAGGGTTGGCCATCACATCGTTGAAATTGAAGAAGCTGTTAATGAGCACGGCTGGGACGGTGAATGGTTCCTCAGGGCCTATAACCACTTCAGCGAAAAGATCGGTTCCAAAGAAAATGAAGAAGGAAAAATATTTATAGAATCAAATGGCTTTTGTGTAATGGCCGGAATTGGCCTTGATGACGGAAGGGCAAAAACGGCAATGGATGCAGTGAAGGAGCGACTGGACTGTGACTATGGGATCGTACTGAACAATCCACCCTTTTCAAAATATCATGTTGAAATGGGAGAGATCACCTCCTACCCTCCCGGATACAAGGAAAATGCAGGGATTTTCTGCCACAACAATCCCTGGATCATGATCTCTGAAACCTTGCTTGGAGATGGCAACAGGGCCTTTGAATACTATTCAAAGATTGCTCCAGCCTACCTTGAAGATATCAGCGATCTTCACAGAACAGAACCTTATGTATATTCACAGATGATCGCAGGAAAGGATGCGTTCATTCCCGGAGAGGCAAAAAACAGCTGGCTTACCGGAACAGCTGCCTGGAACTATTATGCCATAAGCCGCTACATCCTTGGGATTCAGCCGGAATTTGATGGACTGCGGGTAAATCCGTGTATTCCAAATAACTGGGATGGATTCAGCATAGTCAGAAAATACAGGGGAAGCACCTATAATATAACTGTGAAAAATCCGGCCCATGTCTGCAAAGG
The DNA here is from genome assembly GCA_964428945.1 of uncultured Bacteroidaceae bacterium. GTDB lineage: Bacteria > Bacteroidota > Bacteroidia > Bacteroidales > M55B112. The sequence goes on from CAYSAH010000099.1 coordinate 4,929, forward strand.
TATAAAACAGATCAAGGTTGACGGAAAAATTTTAAACTCTGAATTATTGCCCCTGGGCAACAAACCGGAATATCAGGTTGAGGTGGAGATGGGATAGCAGGGGGTCCTTGAGTTATCCTGGTGTCCTGGAATCCATGGGATGAGGAGATTCCTGGAATCGTATGTTCATCACCTTACCAAATTAGCTTTTAATATTCTTTATCATATTTTTTTAACTTTGAGGTTCTCAATACTATTCTCTAACCATTTATAAAATAACTGTATGAAAAATTATTTCAAAACAACTTCATTGCTGGCGCTTTTTTCAGCTATCATGATTATTTCCTCCTGTTCAGCTTCAGGACCGGAACTTGGCATAGGATTGCAACTATACTCTGTCAGGGAAGATATGGGAAAAGACCCGGTTGCCACAATTGAAAAGGTGGGGCTGATGGGATACGACTTTGTTGAAGCAGCCAGCTACGGAAATGGAAAATTTTACGGGATGGATCCTTCCGAATTCAAAGCCCTGGTAGAAAAAAATGGCATGGTATTTCGCGGATCACACTGCGGTCAGTCTATTCCGGATTCCGGTAGTTGGGAAGTCCTGATGCCCTGGTGGGATGAATGTATTGCCGCCCATAAAGCTGCCGGCGTCGAATACATCGTTCAGCCTTCCATGGGAAAAACCGGGTATGCAAGCCTAGCAGGTCTTGCCGACTATTGTGCCTATTTCAATGCTGTTGGCGAAAAATGCAACGCGGAAGGCATTAAGTTCGGTTACCATAACCATGCAGGTGAATTCACGGAGCTTGAGGGTGAAGTGATGTATAGCTACATGCTGGATAATACAGATCCTGAAAAAGTAATGTTCCAGATTGACCTTTACTGGATCAACCAGGGCGGCGGCGTTGCCTCCGAATATTTCGACAAATATCCGGGGAGGTTCCTGTCATTCCACATTAAAGATGAAAAAGAACTTGGGGCAAGCGGCGAGATGGATTTCAAATCGCTGCTATCAATGGCCGATAAAGCTGGAGCGATCTATCATGTTGTTGAAGTTGAAAGATACGACTACGAACCTCTGGTTTCTGTTGAAAAAAGTCTTGACTACCTGAAGGAGATAGGTTTTGCAAAATAAGCTTTGAAATATTTTTTGGATAACCTTTACATTTCTTTGTGGTTCTTTACTATTCTTTGCACTATGGTTTTAAGGCCAGTCTTTGCAAAGGGCAGAAAAGAATCACAAAGAATTTTCGCTCATCATTTTTCACATTGTCCGGGGACGAATATATCAAAGTTACTATCCAATGGGAAATTCAGTGTATAACAATGAAGAGCTTCAAAGACTCAAAGAAGCTGTATCACTGCTTGAGAAATACAAATTCAGTGATGTATTCGGAGATATATCCGGCGCCCTTCAGAAGGTCATTGATTTCATCGAAATAAGTTCCTTACAGAATCCGGGAGAAACCTATGATTTTATAAGCCCGGAAAAAGTGCCCCATATCAGGGGCAGCGAATACCTTGTAAAGATCATAAAGGCAATTAAGGAAAAAAAGGTATTAAGGATCTATTATCAGCCATTTTATGAAGAAAAACCCTATTTTTCAGAAGTGCATCCTTACCTTTTAAAGGAATACAGGAACCGCTGGTACATGATAGGGCTGAACGATTTCAAGGAACAGCTCCGGACTTATTCACTTGACAGGATCAGGGATATCCAGGATTCAAAGATCTCTTATAAGGATCAGATATTCATTGCAGGTGACTATTTCAGAAATTCGATCGGAATTATTTCACCTGGAGGCACTCCTCCAAAAATAAGGGTAGCTGTGCAAAAAACGCAGGCCCAATACCTGATAACTCAACCCTGGCACGAAAGTCAGAACATTGAAGAAGAGAATGATGACGAGATAATATTCAGTTTTAAGATCCATCCTACCTATGAATTTCTATCACTACTGCTGAGCTACGGGAAGGATCTGAAAGTCCTGAGCCCGGATTCTCTTCGCACCAAAATCAGGGAACAACTTGATGAAATGAGGGAATTTTATTGAAGGTCCTGAAGACAAATTGGAAACTATTCGTCGATGGGCTGGGCAATAATGCTATATTCGGGAATAGTCTTAATCGGAGCAAATGTAATGGAAAGAGCAATATCTTTCATACTTAACATTGCAGAAGATACCTGGCTTGCCCTGATCAAATTGCCCTCCAAATAAGTCCGTTCATATTCAAAGATCCTCGCATCCTTTATCGCTCTGTTCTCCTCATTGCGGCTGCTTATGAACAGTGCATAAACATTACCGTCGTTTCCTGTCCTCCCTTCAACAATCAATTTAAAAAAAAAGTATATCCGGGATGTGCGCCAAGCTTTTCACCTTCATTGGTATTAACGGGCCCAAATGAAAACCATTTGCCATCCATCCTGGATTCACGGGCAAATAATTCACGCTGAAGAACCAAACCTGACTTATAATTCCCACCAGGTTCAGCTTTTCGTGCATCGAGCTCGCTAATACATCCCGTTCCCCCGAATACTTCAAAGAACGTGTTGGTTTCCCAAAGGCCACTTGACCAATCAAAATATCCGTCACAATCCGGATCAAAGACACGGATATAAATACTTTCACCTTGTCTTGCGGGGATCGCAAAAAAGATTGTCTGTGAAAAATCCTCGTCCCCGCATGAAGCATCAGACATATTTCCAAAAGTGGCCAGCATTTGATTTTGTCCTGCATCAGGCTGACTGAAGCATATTAGTCCGGTAAAAAGAAATGCAGAAATCAGAACGAGCGAACGCATAACTTCCAATTTTGATTAAAATTAAGCATTATTCACTTGTAATAAAGTGAATATACCAAACACTTTTTTGACAAATGTTAAATTTATCTATTTCAAATATCCAAATTTAATGACTAAATTAAATATAGAACCTAACTCTGAATACCTGAAACAATTTGTAAATTGTGCTTAAATATCGGACCGGAAAATCCTGTAGTTTATGTAAAATCTAAGGGGAGGATAAGTATTGGCATCTGATAATAATTGTTATTTTTGATTCCTATTCAAACAAATCCCGGAAATGAATCGACGATCAAGGATTGACATTGCGCTTTCAATAAGAGAAAGTGGGCTTATACCCCTTTATTATAATCCCGACGCTGAAATTTGCAAAAAAGTAATCAGAGCGTGTTATGATGGGGGATTAAAGGTGTTTGAATTCACGAACAGGGGGGATTTTGCCCATGAAGTTTTTGGAGAATTGGTAAAATGGGCGTCCCGTGAAATACCAGAAATGGTTCTCGGAGTGGGATCAGTGGTTGAAGCCGGAACCTGTTCCCTATACATGCAGCTTGGAGCATCCTTTATAGTATCACCATTGCTAAATGAGGAAATGGCAAAAGTATGTAACAGGCGAAAAGTATTGTGGATGCCAGGTTGTGCAACTGTTTCAGAAATTGCAAAAGCAGATGAACTGGGTGCTGAAGTTGTTAAGATCTATCCTGCTTCCCTACTTGGAGGACCTGAATTCATTAAAGCAATCCTGGGCCCCTGTCCATGGGCTCAACTCATGCCATCCGGAGGTGTTTCTCCAACAGAGGAAAATCTGAAAGGCTGGTTCGATGCCGGAGTGTTTTGTGTTGGAATGGGTTCAAATCTCATTACTTCCACAATCATTAAAGAAGGAAAATATGAGGAATTGACTGAGAATGTAAAAAAAGTTGTGAATATTGTCAGGAAAGTCAGGAGGTAATATTTTATGCAAAGAAGTAATTATCACACTCTGTTAATTTTACTTGCACTCTTTTTTATCAGTGGTTGCAAGGGAATAACAGATACAAAATCCCTCAAACTTGCACATGGATTAGACCCCTTGCACCCGGTTAGCCAGGCCATGGTATATATGGCAGAACGATGCAAAGACATTTCGGGCGGAAAACTGACCTTAGAGATCTACCCCTCGGGTCAACTTGGGTCCGAGCAGCAGTGTGTTGAACTTCTTCAGATCGGAAGTCTTGCCATCACTAAAGTTTCATCAGCAGTTTTGGAAAGCTTCACGGAAGAATACAAAGTTTTAGGGATTCCATATATATTCAAATCCAAAGAGCATGCTTTTAAGGTCCTGGATGGTCCCATTGGAAAGGAACTTCTGGCCAGTACTGAACCATTCTGGATACGAGGTCTTTGCTT
>CAYSAH010000099.1:9118-10449 GCA_964428945.1 uncultured Bacteroidaceae bacterium
AGGCGCCAGGAGTTTTTACACGATCGATAAACCTATAAATACTCCTGATGACCTTGCTGGCTTAAAAATCCGGGTAATGAAAAGCATAACTTCCATGGAGAATGTTAAAGCCCTTGGTGGGTCACCTACTCCAATATCCTGGGGGGAGTTGTATACAGCACTACAAAGCGGAGTTGTTGATGGGGCAGAAAATAATCCACCAAGTTTTTACACCAGTCATCATTACGAAGTATGTAAATTCTATTCCCTAAACGAACATACGATGGTGCCTGATGTGCTTATAATAAGTGAGAAGATCTGGAAAGGACTTTCCGAACAGGAAAAAATATGGCTTCAGCAAGCTGTTGATGAGTCGGTACCAAAACAACACGAATTATGGGCGAAATCTGAGGAAGAATCCCTGGCTGAGGTTGAAAAGGCGGGCGTAACAATTGTTCACCCTGATAAAAAGCCCTTTGCCGACAGGGTTGAACATTTCTCTGATCGTTACAAAGACAACGAAAAACAATACAGGCTTATACAGGAGATAAGAGCAACAGAATAAAACCAGGTTTATGAGTTTTTACAAAAAATTTAACAAAGTACTGGAAGTGATCCTTATCATCTTTACAAGTGTTCTTGTAATAGATGTGCTGTGGCAGGTAATCAGCAGGTATGTATTAAATTCACCCAGTTCCTTTACCGATGAACTCGCCGGTTACCTGTTGATCTGGGTAAGTTTGCTGGGTGCCTCGTATGTATCCGGTAAGCAGGAACACCTGGCCATAGATATTCTGCTTCAGAAATCGAATCCTAAAAGACAAAGGATTCTTAAAATTATCATTCAGGCCGTAATACTTGGTTTTTCGGGCTCAGTCCTGGTGATCGGCGGAGCCTGGCTGGTTTATACCCGCTTTTACCTTGAGGTAAAATCCGCAGCACTCGAATTGCCCCTGGGCTATGTATATATTATACTCCCGCTCAGCGGACTTATTATTATTTTCTATTCCATTCACCACCTCACAGAGGTAATCAAAAACAAGGATTAGCCATGGAAGTTACCGTACTTGTCCTAAGCTTTTTAATATTGCTGGTCATTGGCGTTCCGATTGCATACAGCATTGGTGCATCCGGAATACTGACCATGTTGATCTCAATAGATTCAATACCGGCATTTACAACCTATGCACACCGAATGGCAACAGGTCTCGATAGTTTTGCACTTCTGGCCATTCCCTTCTTTGTGTTGGCAGGAAATATAATGAACCGTGGGGGTATCGCTATCAGGCTGATAAACTTTGCCAGGGTTTTGGTTGGAGGATTACCAGCCGGACTAGCTTTTGTAAATGTTA
>CAYSAH010000100.1:0-3863 GCA_964428945.1 uncultured Bacteroidaceae bacterium
ATAATTCCAGGTCGTCCATATGACTTGACCTGAAATTAGGGTCATAGTAAATTAGGGTGTCATTTTTAATGGCTTCATGCAGGATCCTTTCGATTTGGGGTCTTAAAACCGGGTTCAGCCCGTAAAAGGAACCAAATAAGAGATAATCCCCGGCAGAAAATTCCGGAACTTCATTGCTTAACCTTTGTTTTGGATAGTCTTTATAGAAATCGTATTCTGCATCAGACGAATCATTCAGAAAAGCAAGTGAAAGGGCCGATTTTCCATTTTCAAATCTCTCAACGCATTCATTACCAACCCCATTCTGCCTTAGGAATTCAAGGATATGGTTGCCGACCTTATCATTCCCGACTTCACTTATAAATTTCGCCGGAATACCAAGCCTTCCGAGGCTTATCATCGCGTTGAAAGCTGAACCCCCGGGTTTCGCGGCAAGCGGTTCGTAGTTCCTGAAGATAATGTCAAAAACGGTTTCTCCTACCGCATAAATTGTTGGTAATATATGAGATGATACTTCTTTGATCATAGATTTTTCTATAATATTTCTTGTTTTGGTGACACTGTATGCTGGAGCCTGAAATGTACCATAATTTTCCCTGCCAGCTGATCCTGTACAGGAAGAAATTACTTAACCAACCTGGATATCAGCTTAAATTTTTCAGTCCCGGAAACCCTTGCAAGCTCAAACAATATTGATTCAACCGTTGAAATAATGGCTCCCTCCTGCCTCATCCGTTCTATCGCTACCATTTTATCATTGGGTTTTCTTGATGAAACACAATCTTCAACGACAACAGGCTGATAACCTTTTTCCAGGAGATCAATCGTAGTTTGAAGAACGCATACATGGGCCTCAATTCCGCAAATGATCACATACCTTTTCCCGAAGGAAGATAGTTTATGGTCAAATATCTCATCATCACAGCAAGAAAAGCTCATTTTTTCAAGTGGATCAAACTCTACAATTTTCTTCTGTACCTGCTCTACGGTCTCTCCAAGCCCCTTTCTGTATTGTTCTGTGATCATCAGAGGAATATCAAGTACTGCGAGTCCATCCAACAATATCCCTACATGATGAAGCAGGGGTTCACTTTCATGGATATGTGGCAGCAGTTTTTCCTGGATATCTATAACGAGACCTATCGTATCCTCTCTCAGAATTCTCATTTTATCCTTAGATTTCTTGATTTTTCACCCAGGTAGCCTCCATGATGCCTTTTGGCGTAATCTTCTGCAGTAAACCCTATCCTGGTCATCATTAAAACAGTTAAAGCATCACCAATAACCGTCATTACCGTGGTGGAAGTTGTTGGGGTAAGCCCGAGCGGACAAACCTCTGCAGGTTTTCCGGTTAACAGCGTTATCTGTGCTTTTTCAACAAGTTCCCCTTCCCTGTTGCCTGTAACCAGGACCACTGGAAGGTCTTTATATAACTGGTGAGTAAGATAAACCAATTCAAGGATCTCCCTGGTTTTTCCTGAATTGGAAAGTACGATTAACACATCATTTTCCCTGATGACTCCAAGATCACCGTGTTGGGCCTCGCTGGGATGAAGAAAGATCGCCGGGGTTCCTGTTGAACTGAAAGTAGTTGCAAGGTTATTTGCAACCATGCCAGCCTTACCCATTCCGCTGGCAATAAGCTTACCGCCTTTTTTATGGATCCTGTCATAGATAAGGTCTATCACACCCGAATAGTCCTGGTCAAGCGGAATTAACCTGATGGCCTCAGCTTCAGAATGAAAAATAGCTTTAACGTTGTCGTTCATAAGTTTATCGTGGATATGTAAATTGGATCGGATCAATTCCCTGCTTATAACTTTTTCCCAATCATTTCCTCGAGTTTCTCCAGATCGGCAGCAAATTTCCTGATCCCTTCCGAAAGTTTTTCAACTGCCATGGGATCGGAATTATGCAGCCACCTGAATCCCTTTTCATCCAGGAATACCTGTTCTATGTCCATCGATTGGGATATTTCCTGGTTCATCTTCTTCTCAAGTTTACCCTCCATAGATTCAAGTTCTCCGAGCAATGCCGGTGAGATCGTAAGCAAGTCGCATCCGGCAAGCTCAATAATCTCTTCCGTATTCCTGAAGGAGGCTCCCATAACCTCTGTCTCGTATCCGAACTTTTTATAATAGTTATAGATCCTGTGAACCGATTGCACACCGGGATCTTCCTTTCCCGGGATATGATCAACTCCCCTTTCTTTTTTATGCCAGTCGTATATCCGTCCCACAAAAGGGGAAATAAGCTGAACCCCTGCTTCCGCGCAGGAAACTGCCTGTGCAAAACTGAACAAGAGGGTGAGGTTACAGTGAATTCCCTCCTTTTCAAGCTCTTCAGCAGCTTTAATACCTTCCCAGGTCGAAGCAAGCTTGATCAATATCTTTTCCCTGGAAATTCCATTCTCCTCGTAAAGCGTGATCAGTTTTCGAGCCTTTTCAACACTGCCCTCCTTATCAAAGGAAAGTCTTGCATCCACCTCGGTTGAAACCCGCCTGGGCACTATATTAAGGATTTCCGTGCCAAACATCACTGAGAGCATATCCATGGTCTCACTGACCTGCTCGGTTTTACTTTTTCCTGCACTTTTTCCATACTTAATCGCACCTTCAATAAGATGCCGGTATTCATCCTTTTGAGCCGCAGCATAAATAAGGGACGGGTTTGTTGTTGCATCAACAGGCCTGAAGCGTTTCATTGTTTCAAAATCACCGGTATCTGCTACTACCTGGGTATACTGTTTTAGCTGGTCTAATATGCTCATAATATATAGATTATAGTTTTTACAGGCTCAGAGAAATTCAAGGTCTATAAATTATTTAATTTACATCTTCAATTACTTTACTCTAAACTGTTCACCAAATATACTAATAGATTTTTTGCGACAGGAGTTATTCACAGGCTGTTTTAACTTTTCAGGAAGGTGTTTTAACGAAACTTTCTAAAATTGCCAGTCGGCATTCACCTTTTTCGTATTAACTTTATGCCAACTAACCAATACTTATATTTTAATGAAATCCATGATGCTTACCGGCATACGGGCGATGGAGATGAGAATGGTCCCCGACCCGATGCTTGCAAATGATACTGATGTTCTGATCAGGATGAAGGTGATCGGCGTTTGCGGATCCGATGTTCACTATTACAAAACAGGCAAGATTGGCTCCCAGGTTGTAAAATATCCATTCCCGGTGGGCCATGAGGGTGCCGGGGAGGTTGTGAAAGTGGGGAAAGCCGTAAAAAGGGTTAAGCCCGGGGACAGGATCGCCATTGAACCTGCCATGCCATGCTGGGAATGTGACCAATGTAAAGCAGGCAGGCCTCATACCTGCAGAAAACTTAAATTTCTTGGTTGTCCGGGACAAGCCGACGGATGCTTATCTGAATACATCGTTATGCCTGAAACAAGCTGCTTCCCTATTCCTGGGAATATGACCTATGATGAGGCCGCCATTTCTGAACCTCTCGCGATCGGCTTATATGCCCTTAACAGTTCAATTCCCCTTAAGGGTAAAAACGTTGGCATCCTGGGCTTTGGCCCTATTGGCATGTCTGTATTGCTCCCGGCTGTTGCAAAAGGTGCAGGCAAGGTATATGTCACCGATAAGGTAGATGAAAGACTTGAAATTGCCATGAAGAACGGAGCCTCTTATGCCGGTAATCCCGATAAAACTGACATTGTCAAGGAAATTACCGCTGCTGAACCCGGGCTGCTTGATGTTGTCTTTGAGTGTTGCGGGCAACAGGAAGCTGTTGACCAGGCGATCGATATCCTGAAACCAGGTGGCAAGCTTATGATCATAGGTATTCCTGAATTCGAAAGGTGGTCATTCCCTGTGGATAAGATGAGGCACAAG
>CAYSAH010000100.1:3873-10298 GCA_964428945.1 uncultured Bacteroidaceae bacterium
ATTACAACCCAGAATGTCCGCCGTCAAAATGAAACCCTTGACGAAACCCTTGAATTGATCTCAGAAAGCGTTGTTGATGTTAAGCCTATGGCAACCCACCGCTTTTCCTTCGATGATACCAAGGCTGCATTTGACCTGGTAAGCGCTTACAAAGACGGGGTAATGAAAGCGATGATAGATTTTTAGGGCAGGTTTCAATGCCCTCATTTAAGGCAAGCTACTTCATTTCTGACCTAAGCACATAAATTACGCCATTGCTGACCCGGGTTATTTGATAAGCTCTGCTCAGTGCAATTCGCTTAATCCCCTTAATCCGTTTCCTGATCCCTGGTTTTACGTCCCAGCCAGGGAATCGCCCCTGCAAACCATACAATGGTTCCAATGAACATCAACTCTTTCATTTGCAGGGCCTCTATTTTACCTGCGAAATGCATAAAAGCAGGGATCAGCAAGAGAAGTAAACCTGCAAGGCCAATTATTGGATATATATATTTCATGATCAGGCTGTTTTAGGATTACGTTGATATACTTTTGAGAACAAGAGGTAGATACCGATGGAAACGATCCAGACCGGTATGGGCAAAAAGTAAAGTTCAATCTGATAGACCAGGTTCATAACCAGTGCCAGAGCCAGCATGATAAACCAGGTGGCCCCTGCAGCCCAGTTAAACATTATTCCTTTGCTTTCAGCATAGTATTCTTTCAAACCAAGTTTGGGAATAAGGTAATAGTCGGCAAATATAACGGATCCCATAGGTATGAGCACCAGGCCGTAGAGGGCAACAAAGTCGAGCAATTTCATCACCAGGGCCGGGAAAAGTGCTGCTGTAGTGGTTACAGCACCAGCAAGCAGTGTTACCTTCCACCGGCTCCATCCTGATGCAACCTGCAGTGCCATACCTGCCCTGTAAAGTGTTGGATTAGCAGTGGTCCAGCCTGCAATAACCACACATATGGCTCCTGTAAGGCCAATGGCTTCATAGGCTGTTACACCCGGTGCCGCAGATCTTATTGCAGCATAAAGGACGCCGGAAGCGATCCATGCAACATAATGTCCCAGGAACATTCCAACAGCAGAGGAAAACCCGTACTGCCATTTCTTTGCATAGCGCAGTATTGTAAGGTCAGACATCCCAAGATGCATAGCTGCATTGGCCAACCAGCTAAAAAATATAACATGCCATATGCGGAACTGCGATTGCCCACCTTCTGCAACACCAGTCCATATCCGGTCGCCTGCCACCTGCCAGAAATTCCCGGATCCCAATTCAACTCCAAGTTTAGGGAGCACTGCAATGGCAGCAGCAACAAAAACAATGAACATCCAGGGTGCGGCGACTTTTGCGAAGCGTGCGAGGGCATCGAAGCCGAGAATCGCCATGGTTGTTATAACTGCTCCAACAGCAATAACTGTTAGTACCCATCCCATACTGTTCGGGTAGAAGTCTGTAAGTGTCGGCATCTGTATATTGAAAGGTATGCCTACGGCTGTCGCTGCAACTGCAACCATTGATCCTGCAAGAAAGCAGAACATCAGTGCATTGACGATGTTGTACAGGAAGACTAGGATTGGTCCGCAGATCTTTTTCAATTGCCAGTACAAGGAGAGTCTTACCTTCACTGCGACAGGGGCTGTAATAAATGCCCAGCTCATCACAGCAAGGATGTTGCCGATCAAACCTCCAAGGAACATATCCTTTACAGAAACTCCGTGGGCTACAAAAAGCATTCCGATAACGAATTCCGTTCCTGCAACATGCTCTCCTGCATACATTCCAAGGAAATTCCCAATCCCCTGGAGTTTATTTTTCGTTACGGGTTCCCTGTCGAATTCATACAGGGCATCAAGACGTTTGGCGATGGATGAAGAATTCGCTGTCATGTTAGAGAGTAATTAGTTAGTTGTTGTTATTTCTTAGTATTCCCGAATATAATTATAAATAAGAAAAGGGCATCCAAATGAATGCCCTTTTATCGCAAATAAAATAAAATTAAAGTTTATTACTTATTCGATCACAATTGTATAGGTACTCAATAAAGTTCCATCAGCTGCCTTCTGTGTAAGAACCGGACTGCCGGAGAAATCTGCAACGGTAACTCCGCTGGCCAGTTCAACAGCTCCTAAGAACAACTTATTATTAACGGGACCGGTAAATTCAACAACAATTTTCGTCAGATCAGTACCCGCAAGTACATCAAATGTGAGCGTTGTACCATCGATAACAGCTTCCACAGTGGGAAATAGTGCATTCCCGTTCGACTCCGTAAATGCCATGGAAGTAATGGACTCAACCGGGTAAAATATTATGCTGTATAAACTTGTGGTCAGATTCTCAGCTTCAACAGTAACAGTGGCGGTGGTAAGATCCACATCTCTGCCTTTTGCTGTGATCTCCTGTGGCTCTCCCTTGCTATTGTCAATATATACTTTTGCACCAGCCGAAGCAACTGCAGAGCATTCTATTTTAGTAAGCGTAGAACTGTTTGCCTCGGGATAGATTACCTTTACCTGTTTATTGGTTTCATCGCCTGCTGAAAGGGTATAGGTGCCAAACTCAGTAGTAAGGCTGCTCATCACTTTTCCGGTCCTGGAATCAGTTAAAATATATTTTACGGTAAACTCCTTGGAGGCCCCGGAAGGAGAGGTGATCTTATATACCACAGGTCTGCCTTCACTATCACCGGGAGTAATGGGTGAGAAATCAACAAGGGATTTCTTCGCTGTTTGTACAAGCCCGTCTATCGTAACAAGCGCGTCAGCCGAAGCAATTTTAAAATCCGGAGATATTTGAGTCAGATCCTGGTTTTTATGTCCAAAGAAGTATATTTCCGTCCCATCCTCATTGTATAAACCGTCAACTCCATCAATTCTGAAATAGGCAAAATCAGTTACCCTGTCGATCACGGTTATATCGATACCGAATGTATCGATGACGTAATCTTCGGCCCAGTTTCCACTGCTGGCGGCCACAAGGGTCAGTCTGTATTTTCCTTCAGCAATATAATAGCCAATTTCAAGGGAATCGATATCGACGTCTACGAAATCACCCTTTACAGTTTCGTTTTCAGGATCGTACCTGCTATTAACATCCTTTCCTGAAAAGAGCGTAAGAAATTCTCCCTGTGCTTTGTCAAGATATATATAGAATCTCTCGCTCACATAGGCTGTATTATCAGTAAGACTGGTGGTAAACTCCGCGACGGGTTCAAGAGGATTTTCCTTTACGCAGGATACCATTAATAGAAGTAAGCCTGCTATACTTATTGTTATATATTTTTTGATCAGTGTCTTCATTTCAATATTTTTTTAAAATATTTATAATCTCTACCATCCTTTATTCTGCACCAATTCTCCATGACTAAGGTCTATTTCCCTTATAGGTATTGGCAGGTATTCATTTTTGTCAACCTGAAAAGGATTCACAGAATTCATAGCGTCAATTCCCCACTCTATCTGATCCCACGGTGTCGCCATTTCACTGTCGAAACTCCAGCGGATAAGATCCAGGAAGCGGTGACCCTCAGTACATAGTTCCACATCCCTTTCATGAATGATCGTCTGGGGAGTAAGTGCATCAACAGGCTGCATGCCCATGCGGCTCCTGACTTTGTTCAAGGCTGTCAGTCCTGTTCCATCGTCGCCCAGCAGGTATTGGGTCTCAGCGAACATCAGGTAAACATCGGCAAGCCGGATGTAATTCCTGTTTGTAGGCGCATTTTTCGGAGCATCTGCCTCGTAATACACGGGGAAGTAGTATTTCTTCAAACCGAATTCTTTAGTAGGTTGGTCTGGTATACTGATTCCCCTGGCTCCTGCAGGAGATTTGATATTCGTAATATACTTGAAGCCTACGTTATAATAATTGGTGTTTTCCGGACGGAAATCAAGGATATCACCATCCAGGTAGCAGGTTGAATAAGCCCTAGGGTCGCGATCCAGTCCCGCAGGAGGATTGTCTTCCTCAAACTCCAGCCACATATATGGATGTATGGCGTGGTTCTTGTAACTGGCTATATGGGGACTAAAGTACTCTGAATTCCTGTGACCAGCTGCCATCCATGCAGGAAGGTAAAGATTAATATAAAAATCATTCGTATACATGATCATCCATACCGATTCACTTGTATACTCACCTGGGTAAATATTATTCTCAGAAGGAAGGTCAACATAGCTGAAATTGCTTAAATGTGCATAAACATAATCCAGCTTGGTAAACGGTGCCTTAGGTTGAACAAGCTCATAGGGTCCGTCCATAACTGCCTGGAAAGCCTCCTTACCGGTCTGCAGGTCAGCAATATCCTCAGCAGATCCGTCATTTCCGAACCTTGCATAATAATGATAATGCTTGTAGAGCATTGCCTTCCCTAACAGTGCGTTGGCCATGCCCTTTGTTACCTTACCAATCTGCTGTGCATCATAGGATTCAGGCAGGCTGTCACGGTAAATGGTCAGGTTCTCCTCTATTTTATTCCAGAATTGTTCTCTTTCCCCGTTTGGAAATACTGTTTCAGGATCCAGGGGAACTGAATTTTCATCGTAATAATAGGGACGGTCAAAAATAGTTACGAGGTGAAACAGGTATGCCGCCTGCAGGGTATAACATTCCCCAAGAAAACGCTGCTTCAATTCAGTGGAAAGTCCTGGTATTGCTCGTTCCTTTATGGTCTTAATGGTTAGTGAGGTCCTGTATAGTCCAATGTAGAGATCCTGGAACATCGCACTTACACTTCCATCGCTGGAATTGATCGTCATCTCATCCTGGTTTGTTGTCTCAAAAAGTATCCTGTCGGAATAGGTATTAAACAGGAGATACCACCCGTTGCCATGCATTCCCCTTCCTGACAAACCATAATAACAAGAGTTTACAGCAAATTCAACATCTTTCGGAGTCTGAAAGAAAGAGCTGAGTGCAAGGTTCGACCTGTTCTCAACCTCAAGAAAATCCTCTGAACAGGAGCTACTTAAGAGCAGGAACAGTAAAATGATTGGTGAATATTTATATATATTTTTCATCGCCTTAAAAATTTTTATATTAAAAATCTGCCTGTACACCAAAGGTAATCACTCGTGGATTCGGGAATCCTCCGTTATCTGTTCCGGAGGTGGTAGGACTGCTGAATCCTCCGTTTTCCGGATCCCTGCCTTTGTATTTTGTAAATATCCAGGGATTTTCAGCACTCACATATATTCTCGTCCTTTCAATCCCTGCGGCAGATAATGCACTCGACGGCAAATTATATCCAAGCTGAAGGTCACGAACCCTGACAAAGGAGGCATCCTCCACCCACCAGGTTGAAATGCGGTCATTCTGGTTTGCATTAGAAGTGTTAGCCCTCACATATTCGGTACTTGGACGGTCGGGTCTATAATAATTCTCTGTGTATTCACGGGTTTTATTGTGATCAAGATCCTGGCTTATAAATCCTTCAATTGTTGAGCGCTGGTTATTGTAAACCTGGTAATTCAGCATGCTGTTAAGGAACAATGAAAAATCAAAATTATTCCAGCTGCATTCAAAACTCAATCCGATGATATAATCCGGCAAAGCCTTGCCAATGATCGTCCTGTCAAGATCGGTTATAGACCCATCGTTATTCAGATCGGTGAATTTCAGATCGCCTGGAGCAGGTACTCCGTTAGATGGCTTTGCATAAAGATAATTGCCTCCCTCATCGAAATCTGCTTCTGTAATGATCCGTTCTGCAACATATCCGTATAAACTGCCAATTGTATGTCCTTCCAGGGTAATATTATTCCCGCTGATGATATTCTTAACAGGCAGGGAGATCACGGTATTCTTTATCGAAGTGAAATTCAATGTTGCCGAATACTGGAAAGCGCCGGAATAGTTTTTGTAGCTAATATTCCCTTCAAATCCTGTATTCCTGTTCTGCCCGATATTCGAATAAGGTGCAATATCTGTTGTTGCACGGCCAAAGGCAACAGGGACCTGTTTTTTAACAAGAAGATCGTTTTGGGTCTTCACATAGTATTCGGCACTCGCCTGAATTTTATTGTTAAAAGCATTCAGATCGAAACCCAGGTTGAGCATCTCAGCCGATTCCCAGCGAATTGCAGGGTTTGCAAAGGATGTAAATACGAATAATCCTGTGACTGATTGATTGGGAATACCGAATACAGGGTGGAAATCTGTTAAGTTTCCAAGAAAATCGTCATACTGGAAACTCCCGATATCAGAGTTTCCTGTGGAACCCCAGCCAAGCCTGACCTTCAGCATATTAATTTCCTGTACATTCTGAAGGAAGTCCTCATTGACCTTATATGCAATTGAAGCGGATGGGAAATTACCAAACCTGTTTTCCGCGCCGAAGACAGACACTCCATCCCTTCTTAATGATCCTGTGACAATAATTTTGTTCTTATAGTCATAGATTATCCTGCCAAGGTAGGACAGCATACGGTA
>CAYSAH010000101.1:0-10259 GCA_964428945.1 uncultured Bacteroidaceae bacterium
AGTAGCGATAGTTTTCCTGCATCATACTGTTCATTCGGAGCATATGCGCGCAGGCCGAACGAATTCAGATGGCCCCCCGTTGCAATTGGACGACCACACTTAGCCGCGGCGACGAGGCTTTCAGGAAATCCAGCCCGTTAATCCCGTTTAATTCGTTCTTGACTGCCCGCCGAAGCGCAACGTAGGTGGGATTCTTTTTGGTATCTTTTTCTTATCAAGAACCGAGCAGGCTTTTTCTGCGAGCTCATGAGCTGTCAAGCGAATAACAAAAAGTAACTGGGGCATGGAGCATGGGCACAAGGCACAAGGCGCAAGGCACAAGGCGCGAGGTATTAGGTATCAAGGTCAGGCACTCCTAAGTATTCCTAAGTACTCCTAAGTACTCTAGCAGGTGGCCGGATCAAATCTTCCCTGTATTAAAAAAGCAGATTTCTGCTCATCTGTGTCCCATTTGTGTCCATCTGCGGATCCCTTCCCTCTGCACGTCCTGCCGGTCAAAAACTCTGTGAAACTCTACTTACTCGTCTTCCAGCTAAACTTCCCTCCGTACGGAACCCTTGCCCAGTAATTGCTGATCCCCAGTCCGCTAAGTATGTGCCATATACCCCACCAGCCAGCGATAAATGCCATGCCGCCGATCTTGAGTTCGGTGGGAAAGATCGCTTCGTTGAACAATAGTACAAGACCCAGTCCGCTGTTCTGTATCCCGGTTTCAATGGCAAATGTTCGCCTGGATGCACTATCAACCTTAAACAAAGTCCCGACTGAATATCCTGTTCCAATTGCCACGAAATTGTGGATAAGTACAATGACAAATATCGCGCCGATAAACTTTATGAAAAAACTGTAGTTCATTGAAAACAATACAACTACCAGGGCCAGGAAGATCACCATGGAGATATTCTTGAGGGGATTGAATATTTTCTCAGTGGTTTTTGGAAATTTGTAGTTGAACAGCATCCCCAGCGCAAGAGGAACACCTAGCAGGATTACAACGGTCTTGAACATCTCGATCGGATCCATGTGCAATTCCCTTAGGTAAGCAGTGGCCTCTGAAGGTGCAAATTTCAGATACAATCCTCCCCAGAAGGCAAAATTGAAAGGGGTCAGAACGATTGCCCCGATCGTGGCAATTGCTGTAAGTGTTACCGACAATGCCACATTGGCCTTTGCAACTGAACTCATGAAATTACTTATGTTTCCTCCCGGACAGGCTGCCACGAGGATCATTCCCAGTGCAACAGTAGGGGTGATCCACCTGCTTAAGAGCAACACAAGCAGGAAGGTCACGGCAGGAAGAAGAATAAACTGTGCTGAGAATCCAAGGATAACCAGCTTTGGATTTTTTGCAACATCCTTGAAATGCTGGCCCTTGATTCCAAGTGCGACTCCGAACATCACAAAGGCAAGAACTATTTGCAGGGGCATGCTGGCCCCTCCGAAATTCAAACGTTCCTTGTCCATTTCCTGGAAAGTTGCCAGTAAGCCCCTGGCTTTTTCAACAACAATAGTTGTGTCAACGGATACAAGCGTATCCTGCAATACCTGGATAGAATCGATCATAGTTTAGGTGCTTTGGTGAAGGGATAAATATAGAAAGATTTTTTAAAAGGGATTCATCCCTGTATGTCTGGGTTTAAAATATCTTTTATTCCTGCTCCCGGCCTCAATAATCTTTTATCATAATCTGCCCGGGGAGCTATGTCAGATGCTTTTCCTTCACCTTCATGAAGCGCAGCATTCGAAGGACCCTGTCGGCTACAGGTTTCTCCTTGTCTTTCCTCTTGTCCAGTTTAAGGTACCAGCCAAATCTTTTAGAGATAGGAATTTTATGTGTCTCCACAAATTCGATCAGCGTGCCATCCGGATCTTCAATATAGGAAAAATGCCCTGCGGCTTCACCCATGTCAAAGGAATTTCCTTCCGTTTCTGCCTGACTGTCAACTGTGAACGGGAATCCCAATGACTCACATTTTACCTTTAAAGTGTTTATTCCTATTACATCATAGCAAAGATGGATAAAACCAAGGTCACCCCAGAACCGGTCCCTGTAGATATTGTCGGGTTTCCGGTCTTCAACTTTCAGGAGTTCAATTTCAGTAGGACCAAAGAGCCTGGCAAAGAATCCCTTGCGCTCCAGTTCATGCCTGAGCAATACCCGCCTGATCCTGTTTTTTCCTCCCGGTAAGCAGGAAAGGTCATCCCAGACCTTGGTCTCGTCGTATACCACAGTATCATAGCCAAGTATATCAGAATATACCTTTTTCGATTTATCAATATTTGTACAACCGATTACGGCACCGTAAGTGGCTCCTGTCTTTTTCTTTTTGTTAAGTTTAAACCAGGTGTCTGATTCAACCAATTGGAAAATATTATTATAAGGATCCTTCATGAAAAATTGCTTTCGACCAGCGGGATCCTTGCTCACACCATTTAAGGTAAGGCCTAGTTTCTGAAAATGATCATAGCTTCGGTCAATATCCGGGGATTTCATTTTAGCCGAGAATATTCCAAGGTCACCTGCCTTGATTTCAAAAACCGGAGCAACCGGATCCCGGTCCTTATATTGCCAGATTTCAAATCCTCCTCCACCCATCATATTGATGGCAAGCGCAGCATGCCTGTTACGCGCCTTCCCACCGGTATATGGCAACATATAGTTGGCTGCTGCCTCTTCTTCAAAAACCCTGATATCCATTCCAAAATGGTCGCGGTACCACCTCCAGGATTCTTTTAAGCTTTTTACACCAATACCCACCTGTTGTATCCCTGAAATAATCATTCTCTTGGATTTTAATTGTCGCCCTTGCGAAAATAATCAATTTTTAATTAGGGTAAGCGTTCATTGGACCCGAAATACAAGGTTTTGTACCAGGCTGCTTGAAGAAAGTTCTGGTTTCCAGGAAAATTGGATGTGCCCTGTTATGATTTCACCAGGTTCCTGGACCTGTAGGGAAGCTTAACTTCGAATTTTGTGTTTCATTTCGGATTCCATCCTGCCCAGTTTAGCTTTGATGAGGTGCTTATATGATTCTGTGAAGCACTGGGCCGGGCCAGGAGCCTGGTTTATTTATGACCTGTTCCTCCACTTGCCGGTAACAGCTGTTGTTCATCCGTTCATATAAAAAATTGTCGCAGCTATCGATAATAATCGATGAATCCCGGCTAAATAAGAAATTGACGGTCAATATTTTTGTGGCATTTGATCTGCTTAGAAAAGCAATCCTGTGTACAATTCAATATTTTTACTCCGGATCAGTGGACTAAAAAATTTTATCTTTGCTGATACTAAACCATTCCCTATGGCAAAAAGAAAGGTAATCGGAGCCGTCGATCGAATCGACCGAAGAATGTTAAGCTATACAATCATTTATTCCTACGTAAGTACTGTATTCAACCAATTCTACAGGAAAGTTGAGGTTTACGGACTGGAAAACATACCGAAAGATGCCCCGGTGATATTTGCACCTAACCATCAGAATGCCCTGATGGATGCCCTTATCGTACTTTTTTCCTCACCAGGGGATACTGTTTTCCTGGCACGTGCCGACCTGTTCAAAAAGAAATTGCTTGCAAAATTGCTGAATTCACTTAAAATTCTTCCTGTATTTCGTATACGTGACGGAGTTGAAGAACTCGGCAATAACCAGGAGATCTTTGATATAACAGTTGGTGTACTGCACCGGAAGCACCAGCTATGTATTATGCCGGAAGGAAACCACAGCTCATTTCGTCGCCTGAGGGCCCTTGGAAAGGGAATATTCAGGATCGCATTCAAGACCCAGGAGACGATGGGGAACCAGCCCTATGTTAAGATCGTTCCGGTAGGCCTTGATTTTTCGGACTTTGTGAAGCACTACCAGACCTTGCATATCAGCTATGGAAAGCCAATAGAGGTATCTGAATACTGGGATACATTTGTGGAAAACGGTCCGCGTGGCATGAACCAGCTCAAACAAAGGTTAGCTGATGAACTTCTTCCTCATATGATCCATATTCAAACCGAAGAATTCTATGATACCTACCTTGGGCTGAGGACGATCTATAATGATGAGATGAGAAAATCCATGGGCATCACAGGTAAGAACCTGCATGATAAGTTCATTGCTGACAAGGAGATGATCCGCAGGCTGAATGAAGTGCTTGAAACAGATGAAAAAAAGTTTCAGCCACTGAAAGAAATGGTGGAACCCTATTTTGAAAAGCTAAAGGCTTTGAATATCCGCGACTGGGTAGTCAAAACCAGGGGCTATAGTTTTCCCCGTGCACTCTGGCGTTTTTTCAGTTTACTGATCACCCTTCCGGTATTCCTCTATGGTTTCATCAATAATGCACTGATGTATTTCATACCGGTACGGATGGTGAAAAATGTCAAGGACATACAATTCCACAGCTCCATTAAGGCCGGCGCCGGTATATTGGTGGTGACTCCACTGGTTTACGGAATACAAACCCTTTTGGTGGCATTGTTTACGGATGGCTGGTATATATGGCTGGGCTATCTCATTACTGTTTTTCCTTTCGGGAAATTGGCGCTCATCTGGTATTTAAGAATGAAGAAAACGCTTCGGGGCTCATGGTTTGGCAGCCAGTATAGAAAAGGGAAAAAGGATGCAATAAAACTTGTTGAGCTGAGACAAAGGATCGTGGCATATACCGGAAAACTGCTTACAGAATAAAATGTAGGGGCACAATCGCAAAACTTATGATAGATTTCAAAAATATGACAGTCTGGATTACAGGTGCTTCCTCGGGAATAGGAGAGTCGCTTGCTGAAGAATTTGCCAGGGAGGGTTCCCGTGTGATCATTTCATCGCATGAATCCGAAGAGCTTGATCGTGTTAAAGAAAAACTAAAGAATATTTCGACAGATATTCACAAAGTGGTTTTCAACCTGGCCAGGCCCGGTGAGGTGAAGCTGGCAGCCGACAAGGTTCTGAAAGAGTTCGGTGGTGTGGATGTCCTTATGAACAATGGCGGGATCTCGCAGCGGGCGCTTGCAGTTGAATCGCCCCTTGAAATAGACCGTCTCGTTATGGAGATTGATTATTTTGCAGGTGTAATCCTGGCCAAGGCTGTTCTTCCGGGAATGATAGAAAGGGGAGAGGGCTACTTCGGTGTCACCAGTACCATTGCAGGTAAATTCGGTTTCCCGATGCGAAGTGCCTATTCGGCGGCGAAGCATGCCCTTTTCGGATTTTACGAGAGTCTCCTGGCCGAAAACCATCAGCACGGGATACGGGTCAGTATTTTCAGCCCAGGCCGTGTACGGACAAACATATCCATAAATTCGGTCGATAGCAAAGGCAATGCAAGGAATGTTATGGATCCGGGTCAGGCCAATGGCATTCCTCCGGAAAAGTGTGCCAGGAAAATGGTCCGGTCAATGAAAAAAGGGCGCCGGGATGTGTTGATCGGGGGTTCCGAACTGACTATGGTTTATATCTATAAATACCTCCGTCCACTTTACTACAGAATGGCCCGGACAATGGACCCAAATTAAATGATCCCAAATCACCCCTTACCTGAAAACAACATACAGGAGTTAAAAATAAGTTGCAGGCAGGGGAGTTCGTATGCAATATCTGCTGCCTTAAGTTCATAATTCCTTATATTCGCTCTGAATAATTTCGATTCCTGAATTAGGATAAAAATACAGGTTGAGGATAGGCAAATGGAAAACAGAATCGACAAATACCTCTGGGCGATCCGTGTGTTCAAAACCCGTGCTGATGCGGCCGAAGCCTGCAGGAAGGGCCGTGTGATGATCAATGAAATGTCGGTGAAACCATCCCGCAGCATTAAACCCGGAGAAATTATATATGTTAGGAAAATGCCGGTAATATACAGTTATAAGGTTATTGACCCCATCCAGAAGCGTGTCGGGGCCAAACTGGTTGAACTGTATGCACAGAACATTACCCCACAGGAGGAACTCGACAAGCTTAGCATGAAGGATGATTTCTTCGTGAACCGTCCCCGCGGTACCGGCCGTCCAACAAAAAAGGACCGTCGCACACTCGATAAATTGAAGGGAAATTAACTGAGACTTATCTGTCTTAAACTCTTACGATTTTCTGCGATATGCTGAACTTAATTCAAGGCCTCGCCTTTCCTGGCAAAGTTGCAAAGAAGTTACCTGATGAAATGCCCGCTGATCGACTCGTAATTATACACCTTATCAATTACCTCGGCAAAAAGATCTGCGACAGAGATCACCTTTATCTTGTCACTCTTTTTCTTTAAAGGGATAGAGTCGGTGACGATAAGTTCGTCTATGGGCGATTCGTTGATCCGTTCGTAGGCAGGTCCGGAAAGCACGGCATGGGATGCCACCACACGCACCGATTTTGCCCCTTCACTTTTCATCATACTCGCAGCAAAAGTTATCGTACCGGCAGTGTCGACCATGTCGTCAACGATCACTATATTTTTATCCTTTATATCACCAATGGCTTTGATCTCCTCGACAACATTTGGTTTTTTCCTCAGTTTGTAACAAATCACCATGCTTGCATTCAGGAACCTTGAATAGGCATTTGCCCGTTTTGTACCTCCCATATCCGGAGCTGCTATCGCAAGGTTCTCAAGATTAAGTGATTTAATATAGGGAACGAACAAAGCAGAAGCATAAAGATGGTCAACGGGTACATCAAAAAATCCCTGGAGCTGGTCCGCATGAAGGTCCATGGTCATTATCCTGTCAACACCTGCAGCCATTAACAAATTCGCAACCAGTTTTGCCCCGATGGAAGCCCTGGGCCTGTCCTTCCGGTCCTGGCGGGCAAATCCAAAATAGGGAATAACTGCCACAACCTTATATGCAGAAGCCCTTTTCGCTGCATCGATCATCATCAGCAGCTCCAGAAGATTGTCTCCTGGGGGGAAAGTGGATTGGATAATAAATACATTGTGTCCCCTGACACTCTCATCGTAGGCAGGTTGAAATTCACCATCACTGAACTGGAAGAAGCTCGTACGACCAAGGTCCTGACCAAAACTTTTTGCAATTTTTTCAGCAAGATACATCGAAGACCTGCCGGAGAAGAATTTGATCGGTGCATTTACGCTCATTATCCAATGCTGCTTATAATGGTTTGAGAATCGTTAGCAAAAGTAAACATATTGAATCAAACTTAACATGCTTGTCCTGCTATTTTTTTTTATAACTAAATACAACAAAACACAACTGAACCTTTTAACAAGATTATTGTTAAATATTCAGAAATTAAATGTTAAAATATTAACCCTGCAGTTATGGCTGAGAAACACCCCATTGTTTTGATCCTGGAGGACGATATTCAGCTCGGAAGCGTAATCAAAGAATCGCTTGAACTGAAAAAATATCTGGTAGACTGGGAAGTGAATGCGCAAAAGGCACTTGAACTTTTTGGAAAAGTTAAATATGATATCTGCCTTGTGGATGTCGGTTTGCCCGGGATGTCCGGTACAGATTTTGTTAAACAGATCCGTAAAACTGATTATACCACCCCGATATTGTTCATGTCGGGAAACAGCAATGACAAGGATATGATCCACGCCTATTGTGCAGGAGGTGACGATTTTATTTCGAAACCTTTTTCAACAACAGAACTGGCGCTGAGGATCTATTCTCTGATAAAGAGAACTAATCCGGGAAAAATTGAACAGAAGCATCCCGACCTGATTTCCTTTGGGAACTTTACTTTCGATTATCCAAACCGTTTGCTTTGCTCACCCGGAGGAGAGGTAAATCTTACAAAAAAGGAGGCCGAAGTGCTTCGCATGCTGGCGCAGAATGTGAATGCCGTGGTAAAAAGGGAGGTTGTGCTAACCGATGTCTGGGGAGAGAATGATTATTTCATGGGAAGAAGTATGGATGTTTATATAGCCCGGCTGAGGAAGAAATTGCAGGTTGACCAGCGTGTTTCAATTGTCAATGTACATCGGATGGGTTTCAAGCTGGAGGTTAAACCTGGTTTATCGGTTTAAATCATAGCCAGCTAATCAATTTTTCAATGAATTTTCCGGGCTTCGACTTTTAGCTTCTGCTTCAGATGCGATATGAGTTGCGAAATTATAATGCTCTGGCGGCTTTGGAGTCAATAATTTTCCTGCTCCCAACTGTGTAAAACTTATATCCAATTTCCCTGTATCCTTGTTTTTCCTATTTTTACATGAAATTTTTCCAGATGGAACGAACATTATACCCCCTTAAATTTAAATCCATTTATAAGCAGCTTATCTGGGGAGGGGAAAAGCTGAGGACGGAACTTAATAAGCATGATGCTCCTGAAAGTACAGGAGAAAGTTGGGAAATATCGGGGGTAAGAGGCGATGTAAGTATTGTAGCAAATGGATTCCTTCAAGGCAATCCTATTGATGAACTCATCGAGATCTATATGGGTGACCTTGTGGGTGATTCTGTTTTTGAAAGATCCGGAACGGAATTTCCCTTACTGATCAAGTTTATTCACGCCAGGGATGACCTAAGTGTACAGGTACATCCTGATGATGAGTACGCAAGGGAGCATCACGATAAAAATGGCAAAACAGAAATGTGGTATGTTATTGATGCGGATGCGGATGCTCAATTGATCTCGGGTTTTAAAAGGGACATTGAAGAAAAAACTTTCATGGACCATCTGAATGGAAAAAAGCTTGGAGAGATACTGAATTTTGAGAAAGTTAAGCAGGGAGATGTTTTCTTTGTACCGGCAAAAAGGGTCCATGCAATTTGCAAGGGAATCGTGCTGGCAGAGATCCAGCAAACCTCGGATATGACCTATCGGATTTATGATTGGGACAGGGTTGGAAAGGATGGAAAGCCCAGGGAACTGCATCTTGATCATTCCCTGAAGGTCATGGACCTTATGAAACGTGATGATATCCGTACAGGGTATGCGCTGATCTCAAATAAGACTGTGAAGCTTGTCGATTGTCCTTATTTTACAAGTTCCATCATTGATTTCGACCAGCCGGTTGACAAGGATTTTGCCCTGATCGACTCCTTTGTGATCTATATTTGCACAGAAGGAAAACTGCTTGTTAACTATAAAGGGGGAGAAGCCGTTTCACTGCAAAAAGGAGAAACCCTGCTCATTCCGGCTGAGCTTAAGGAAATTTCGCTTATCCCGGCTGAAAAATCCAGGGTCCTGGAAGTTTATATAAGATCCTGATCTTCTTAAGCGATCATTTGTTATTATATAGGTTCATTGTCCTTTCAATACCTGCGGTTCCAAAGGACAGAATCGCTTCTGTAGCTAATTTGATCCGTTCAGGAAGAACCTGTTTCTCATGTTCTTCCCAGCTTCCAAGTACATAGTCTACCTGCTGCCCGCGGCCGAAGTCGTTGCCGATGCCGAAGCGAAGGCGTGCATAATTGCTGGAACCCAGGACCTGGTTGATATGAGCGAGGCCATTATGGCCGGCATCACCACCTTTTGCCCGGATCCTGATCGTTCCGAAGGGAATAGCGATATCATCTGCCAGCACAAGAAGCCTGTCCTCAGGAAGTTTAAGATTCTGGAGATAGTAGCGGACCGCATTTCCACTCAGGTTTACATATGTGGAAGGCTTGAGAAGACAGAAAATCCGGCCACGGTGCTTAAATTCAGTATAAAAACCATAACGCTGGTCCTTAAATGAAATATTGGATGCTCCGGCCAGAGCATCCAATATATCAAAGCCAATATTATGCCGCGTATTCGCGTATTCTTCTCCTATGTTACCAAGGCCGGTTACAAGGAATTTCATAGGGAGTAAGTTTAATCTTCAGATTCCTCTCCGGCATTGGATTCCTCACCTCCGGCGGCAGCTACAGCAGGTGCTGCATCCGGATCTTCAATGGTCATACCTTTCGCTGCAATCCTTGAGGAAACAATCGCATAGATCATAGACCTGTGTGGATCGAGGATCTCCAGGTTATCGTATTTCAGGTCGCCAACTTTAATGACATCACCAACGTTAACATTTGAAATATCAATAATTAAACGGTCAGGAAGATTTTTGGGAAGTCCGCTTACCTTAAGTGTTCTTCTTTTTAATCGTGCTTTCCCACCTTGTTTGATCCCTTCCGGAGAACCTTGCAGTTCAATGGGGATATGAATAACAACAGCTTTGTTCTCAACTACCTCCACAAAATCAATATGCTGGATCTTGTCAGTAACCGGATGGAATTGTAATTCCTGCATGATGGCACTCCGCTTCTCACCATCAATATCCAGGTCCACTATAAATACATTATGAGAGTAAACCAGTTTCAGGAATTCATTTTCATG
>CAYSAH010000102.1:0-10250 GCA_964428945.1 uncultured Bacteroidaceae bacterium
GACGAAACAACCGCAAGGGATGTAATCGACAAGCTATTCTTTTCCGATAAGAGATATGACCTTGGAGAAGTTGGCCGTTATCGTCTCAACAGGAAGCTGAACCTGAATACAGATATGGATAACCGCGTTCTCACAAAAGAGGATATTATCCAGATCATTAAATACCTTATCGAGCTAATCAATTCAAAAACTGATGTTGATGATATCGACCACCTGAGCAACAGAAGGGTTCGTACAGTTGGTGAACAGCTGATGAACCAATTCAGTGTTGGTTTGGCCAGGATGGCAAGAACCATTAGAGAGCGCATGAATGTTCGTGACAATGAGGTGTTTACACCAACTGATCTGATCAACTCAAAAACGCTATCTTCTGTCATAAATTCATTCTTTGGAACGAACCAGTTGTCACAGTTCATGGACCAGACCAACCCACTTGCAGAGATGACCCATAAACGCCGTATGTCGGCACTGGGACCTGGCGGTTTGTCGAGAGAAAGAGCCGGATTCGAGGTTCGTGATGTACACTATACTCACTACGGGCGCCTTTGCCCAATTGAAACCCCTGAAGGCCCAAATATCGGTCTTATATCCTCACTTTGCGTTTTTGCAAAGATCAGCAAGCTGGGTTTCATTGAAACTCCTTACAGGCATGCCGAAAATGGCAAGGTGGAACTTACAAACAAAGGTGTTATCTACCTGAGTGCAGAAGAGGAAGAAGGCAAGATCATTGCCCAGGCCAATGCCCCTTTACTTGAAGACGGGTCATTTAAAAACCCGAGGGTAAAAGCCCGGTTTGAAGCCGACTATCCTCTTGCAGAGAAAGAAACAGTGCACCTTATGGATGTTGCTCCTAACCAGATCGCTTCTATTGCTGCTTCACTGATTCCCTTCCTTGAGCACGATGATGCCAACCGGGCCCTTATGGGATCAAATATGATGCGACAGGCAGTGCCTCTGCTGAAACCCGAAGCCCCAATCGTTGGTACAGGAGTGGAAGAAGGTGTTGTTACAGACTCACGTTTGCAGGTAAATGCAGAAGGAGACGGCGTAATTGAATTTGTGGATGCAAATGAAATTGTTATCAGCTACGAACGTTCCCAGGAAGAGGAGTTTGTTAGCTTCGAGGACAATATTAAAAGGTATAAGCTTCCAAAGTTCCGTAAGACCAACCAGAATACCTGCGTGAACCTTACTCCTATTGTAAAAAAAGGACAAAAAGTTAAAAAGGGACAAACACTTACTCAGGGGTATGCTACTGAAAACGGAGAAGTTGCTCTTGGAAGAAACCTGATGGTGGCCTTCATGCCATGGAAAGGTTATAACTTTGAAGATGCGATCGTCGTTTCTGAGCGCCTTGTTCGTGAAGATGTGTTCACCTCTGTTCATGTTGATGAGTACCTTCTTGAAGTAAGAGATACGAAACGTGGCTTGGAGGAACTTACTTCCGATATACCCAACGTAAGCGAAGAGGCAACTAAAAACCTTGATGAAAACGGACTGATTAGGATCGGAGCTGAAATCAGCCCCGGAGATATTCTTATCGGTAAGATCACTCCGAAAGGAGAATCTGATCCATCACCGGAAGAAAAACTCCTCCGTGCGATCTTTGGAGATAAGGCTGGCGATGTGAAAGATGCATCTCTAAAGGCAGGCCCATCTTTATATGGTGTGGTTATCGACAAAAAGCTGTTCTCCCGGACGATTAAGGATCGAAAATCAAAACCTGCAACAAAGCAGATCACCGATAAGATTGACGAGGAATACACAAAGAATCTGGAAGAGTTGAAATCCTTACTTATTGAGAAACTTTTTGTATTGGTGAATGGAAAAACATCACAGGGTGTAAAAGATTATCTGAATGCAGACGTTATCGCCAAAGGAGTAAAGTTTACAATGAAACTCCTCCAGGATATAAATTACGATGCCATCAATCCAAATAAATGGACTACAGATAAAGACAAAAATGAGCTGATCAGAACCTTGTTACATAATTATATGATCAAGTTCAAGGAGATTGACGGCCTTTATAAACGTAAGAAACACAGTGTTACCAGCGGGGATGAACTTCCAACAGGAATTGTGCAACTTGCCAAGGTTTATGTTGCGAAGAAACGAAAGATCACAGTTGGTGATAAAATGGCAGGTCGCCACGGTAACAAAGGTATCGTTGCTAAGATCGTACGCCAGGAAGACATGCCTTTCCTGAAAGACGGAACTCCTGTTGATATAGTGCTTAATCCGCTGGGTGTGCCATCAAGGATGAACCTTGGACAGATATACGAAACTGTCCTTGGCTGGGCAGGTCTTAAACTTGGACTGAAGTTTGCCACACCTATTTTTGATGGGGCAACAATTGATGAGATCACTGAACTTACTGATAAGGCAGGAGTTCCAAGATTTGGAAGGACCAACCTTATCGACGGTGGTACAGGCGAACCATTTGATCAACCGGCAACTGTAGGCGTAATCTATATGTTGAAACTCGGTCACATGGTTGAGGACAAGATGCATGCACGTTCAATTGGTCCATATTCACTTATTACGCAACAACCCCTTGGTGGTAAAGCACAATTTGGAGGTCAGCGATTTGGTGAGATGGAAGTTTGGGCTCTCGAGGCTTTTGGTGCTGCCAATATACTTCAGGAGATCCTAACTGTAAAATCAGATGACGTTATTGGAAGAGCGAAAGCTTATGAAGCTATCGTTAAGGGTGAACCAATGCCAATGCCAGGCATACCTGAATCCCTCAATGTTCTTCTCCATGAATTACGTGGGCTTGGACTAAGCGTTAACCTGGTTTAATTGTATCCTGATTCGGACCGGTGCGAATTCCGGCCCTCTATCATTTTATTTTGTAACAATTTAATAATTAACATATGTCATTCAGGAAAGATACAAAGGTAAGAAGTAGTGCTTTTACCAAGATCACCATCGGACTGGCTTCCCCTGAGGAAATCCTTGAACGTTCAAGTGGTGAGGTTCTTAAGCCGGAAACCATCAATTACAGGACATATAAGCCTGAAAGAGATGGTCTCTTCTGCGAAAGAATTTTTGGCCCGGTAAAAGACTATGAGTGCCATTGTGGTAAATATAAGAGGATCAGGTATAAGGGTATAGTTTGTGACCGTTGTGGAGTTGAGGTAACCGAGAAGAAGGTTCGCCGTGAAAGAATGGGTCACATTTCTCTGGTTGTGCCTGTTGCACATATCTGGTATTTCCGTTCTCTTCCAAATAAAATTGGATATTTGCTCGGATTACCAACAAAGAAGCTCGATTCAATTATCTATTACGAGCGCTATGTTGTGATTAATCCCGGTATAAAAGAGGCCGAAGGAGTTAGTTATCTTGATTTCCTTACAGAGGATGAGTATCTGGATATCCTGAATACACTTCCAAAGGAAAACCAGATGCTGGAAGATGATGATCCTTCTAAATTTATTGCGGGAATGGGTGCAGAGGCATTGCATATGCTTCTGAGAAGGTTGAAATTGGATGAACTGTCATATTCATTGCGTCACAAAGCAGGTACTGAAACTTCTCAGCAACGTAAAAATGAAGCGCTGAAGCGTCTTCAGGTCGTTGAGGCTTTCAGGGCTTCCAAGAATGTCAACCGGCCGGAATGGATGATCGTCAAGGTTGTTCCGGTTATTCCACCCGAATTAAGACCATTGGTTCCTCTAGATGGAGGTCGCTTTGCAACTTCCGACCTTAATGACCTTTACAGAAGAGTTATTATCAGGAACAACCGTCTGAAGAGGTTGATCGAGATAAAGGCTCCTGAAGTTATTCTTAGAAATGAGAAAAGGATGTTGCAGGAGGCCGTAGACAGTCTCTTCGACAATTCAAGGAAATCAAACGCTGTAAAGACCGATGCCAACCGTCCCTTGAAATCACTTTCCGACAGTCTGAAAGGAAAACAGGGAAGGTTCCGTCAAAACCTGCTTGGAAAGAGGGTCGATTATTCTGCAAGGTCAGTGATTGTGGTTGGACCTGAACTTCAGTTACATGAATGCGGGCTACCTAAGGATATGGCTGCAGAATTGTACAAACCCTTTGTTATCAGGAAGCTGATTGAAAGAGGTATCGTAAAAACTGTAAAATCAGCGAAGAAAATTGTAGACAGGAAAGACCCGGTCGTATGGGATATCCTGGAGAATGTACTTAAAGGTCATCCGGTTCTGCTTAACCGTGCCCCGACCCTTCACAGGTTAGGTATTCAGGCCTTCCAGCCTAAGCTTATAGAAGGCAAGGCTATTCAGCTGCACCCACTTGTTTGTACAGCATTTAATGCCGACTTTGATGGTGACCAGATGGCGGTTCACCTGCCACTGGGAAATGCTGCGGTGCTGGAAGCCCAAATACTGATGCTTGCCTCACATAATATTCTTAACCCGGCAAACGGCGCACCCATAACAGTTCCTTCACAGGACATGGTTCTTGGCCTTTATTATATTACCAAGGCAAAGAAATCTACTGGAAGTCTGGTGGTAAGGGGAGAAGGCTTAACCTTCTACTCAGCTGAGGAAGTGACTATTGCTTATAATGAGAAAAAAGTTGACCTGCATGCGATTATAAAGGTAAGAATACCTAAGCTTGGTGCAGAAAATGGAGAGATGGAGATCATTGAGACAACAGTCGGACGTGTTCTCTTCAATGAATTCGTTCCACCTGAGATCGGGTATATAAATGAAATACTTACCAAGAAGTCGCTGCGTGATATTATTGGTCGAGTTCTGAAAGCTTCTGGTACGGCTGCTACTGCTAAGTTTCTTGATGACATTAAGAATCTTGGATTTGGAATGGCTTTCCGCGGTGGCCTTTCATTCAATCTCGATGACGTAATTGTTCCTGATGAAAAGGAGATCTACGTCAAAGAAGGTTATGAGCAGGTTGAAGAGGTACTCGATTCCTATAACATGGGTGTTATCACAAATAACGAGAGATACAACCAGATTATCGATGTTTGGACACATACCAATGCAAAACTTACTCTGACACTGATGAAACAGCTGAGCAATGATAACCAGGGCTTCAATCCTGTTTATATGATGCTCGACTCCGGTGCAAGGGGATCCAAGGAGCAGATCCGTCAGCTTTCAGGTATGAGAGGACTTATGGCGAAACCCCAGAAATCCGGTTCTACCGGTTCTGAAATTATCGAAAACCCGATCCTTTCAAACTTCAAGGAAGGTTTGTCAGTTCTTGAATATTTTATCTCAACACACGGTGCACGTAAAGGTCTTGCTGATACTGCACTTAAAACAGCAGATGCAGGTTATCTCACCCGTCGTCTGGTGGATGTGTCGCAGGATGTGATCATCAACGAATTTGACTGCGGAACACTTCGCGGTCTTCAGGCAACCGCCATAAAAAAGAACGAAGAGGTTGTTGAGACACTTTACGAAAGGATACTTGGCCGGACCACGGTACATGATATCTATCATCCCTTAACCGGTGAACTCATCGTGGAGTCTGGTGAAGAAGTTACTGAAGATATCGCTTATGTGATTGAAGAATCGCCGATCGACCAGGTTGAAATACGTTCGGTATTAACATGTGAGTCTGTCAGGGGCGTTTGCAGCAAGTGCTATGGCCGTAACCTGTCAACAGGGAAAATGGTCCAGATAGGAGAAGCAGTTGGTGTCATTGCAGCCCAGTCGATCGGTGAACCCGGTACTCAGCTTACACTTCGTACCTTCCACGTTGGTGGTACTGCCTCAAATATTACCGCAGAATCGAGTGTGACTGCAAAGTATGACGGCAGGATTGAAATAGATGAACTGAGAACTGTTTCCAGAAAGGAAAAAGATAGCGGAGGCTTTGTTGACATCGTAATTGGCCGTTTGGCTGAACTTCGGATTGTCGATAAAAAGACCGGAATTGTTCTTACTACCCATAATATTCCTTATGGTTCCTCGCTGTTTACAAAGGATGGCGGAGAAGTGAAAAAAGGAAACCTGATTTGCCAGTGGGATCCATACAACGCGTTGATCATTAGTGAAGTTGATGGTAAAGTTAAATTCGATAGCGTGATAGAGGGGATAACATATCGTGAAGAATCAGATGAGCAGACAGGTTTCAAGGAAAAGGTAATAGTAGAATCCAGAGACAGGACCAAGAACCCGATAATACTGGTAAATGATTCGAAAGGCATTGAGAGAAGCTACAACCTGCCCGTAGGATCGCACATTGCTGTTAGTGAAGGAGAAAAGGTCGCTGCAGGACAGATCCTTGTTAAAATCCCAAGAGCAATTGGTAAATCCGGTGATATAACAGGTGGATTGCCTCGGGTAACAGAGCTGTTTGAAGCCAGGAACCCTTCCAATCCGGCAGTTGTTTCAGAGATTGACGGTGAAGTTGCATTTGGAAAGATCAAACGTGGAAACAGGGAAATAACCATTACTTCAAAGGTAGGTGAGGTTAAAAAGTACCTGGTACCGCTGTCAAAACAGATCCTCGTCCAGGAGAATGACTATGTTCGGGCAGGTATTCCATTGTCCGACGGAGCGATAACCCCGGCTGATATCCTCGCTATTAAAGGACCAACTAAGGTTCAGGAGTATATTGTAAATGAGGTACAGGAAGTTTATCGTATGCAGGGAGTGAAGATCAATGATAAGCATTTTGAGATCATCGTTCGTCAAATGATGCGTAAAGTGGAAATTGTTGATCCGGGTGATACTAAATTTCTTGAAAAACAAGTAGTTGACAAACTTGATTTCATGAATGAAAATGATTGGATCTTTGGAAAACGAGTAATCGTTGACGTTGGAGATTCGACATCATATCGTCCTGGAATGATCATTACCGCAAGGAAATTGAGGGATGAAAATTCTATACTCAGACGTAAGGACCTCAGGCTTATTGAATCCAGGGAAGCAGTCCCTGCTACTTCATCACAGGAGTTACAAGGTATTACCAAAGCAGCATTGCAGACCAACAGCTTTATGTCAGCTGCATCCTTCCAGGAGACAACAAAAGTGCTTAATGAAGCAGCAATCTTCGGAAGGATCGATGACCTGGAAGGTTTGAAGGAGAATGTGATCGTTGGACATCTTATTCCTGCCGGTACCGGTATACGTAAGTATAACAATCTTGTTGTAGGTTCAAAAGAGGAATATGAGCGCCTGACATCATCCGGTGATGCTGCAGTGCTTGCTGAAAAAGCTTCACAGGAAATAGGAGAATAAACTTTCAGACCATGGAGGAGAATACAAAAAAAAATCAGATCAATATTGAGTTAAAGGAAGATATAGCCCAGGGAACCTATGCAAACCTTGCTATAATCACACACTCCAGTTCTGAATTCGTACTGGATTTTGTTCGTGTAATGCCCGGAATTCCTAAAGCTGAAGTAAAATCCAGAATTATTCTTACTCCTGAGCATGCCAAGAGGCTGGTCAATGCCCTGAAAGATAATATTTCTAAATTTGAAAGTGTTCACGGTAAGATCAAAGAACCGGAGCCAGGCGGTAATCCAATTATACCAATGAATTTTGGTGGACCCGCTGCCCAGGCTTAATTTCGACCGATCTTGTATTATAGTTACCAAACCCCTTCTTTTGAAGGGGTTTTTTTTTCGAATAAAGAGGGATTCGGAATTGTTCTAAAAGGAAATTCTATTATTTTTGCCAACCATGTAAATCATGCTTAACTAAACTTTTCTTAATGAAACCATTAAAAATCATTGTTTTGGCTAAACAGGTGCCCGATACCCGGAATGTGGGAAAGGATGCTATGAAAGCTGATGGCACTGTAAACAGGGCTGCACTTGAAGCAATTTTTAATCCGGAAGACCTAAACGCTCTTGAACAGGCACTGAGGATCAAAGACCAGATCCCCGGATCAGAGGTGTCTTTGCTTACAATGGGACCGGGAAGAGCTGCTGAAGTGATCCGCGAAGGACTTTACAGGGGCGCAGATGGAGGTGTATTGCTTACCGACAGGAAATTTGCGGGTTCTGATACCCTTGCAACCTCGTATGCAATTGCTACAACAATTAAAGGAATGGAATATGATGTGGTGATCGCAGGCAGGCAGGCGATCGACGGTGATACAGCCCAGGTTGGACCACAGGTTGCTGAAAAATTATCGATCCCCCAGGTGACCTATGTGGAGGAGATAGAAAAGATCGATGCAAAATCAATGGTGATAAGGAGAAGACTGGATAACGGCGTTGAACATGTCCGTGCCCCCTTCCCGGTTCTTCTGACTGTACATAGCTCTGCTCCCAAATGCAGGCCACGCATTGCCAGGAATGTGATGAAATTCAAACATGCACGAACCCTGACTGAATTGCAGGATGCAACTGAAGACTATACAAGAATGTTTCACGATCGACCATACCTGAAAATAAGGGAAATGGGCGTCGCGGATATAGGAGCTGATGAGGAAGCACTCGGTCTTTCCGGTTCTCCAACTAAGGTGAAAAAGATCGAGAATGTTGTCTTCAAGGCAAAAGATGCAAAAGTCATCAATTCTGATGATAAAAATATTGAAGAACTGATTGTTGAACTGATCGAGAACCATACCATCGGTTAATCTCATACACAAAAACAAAAAATCGTGAATAATATCATAGTATATTGTGAGACCAACGGAAATTCCGTTGCTGAAGTCAGCCTGGAACTTGTAACCAAGGCGCGCAGCCTTGCTCACCAGTTGAAAGTTGAGGTTGAAGGAATATTGATCGGAAGTGAACTTAAGGGACTTGAAAAGAAACTTTTTGCGCATGGTGCAAACATTGTACATAAAGCAGAAGACCCAAGGCTCCAATTCTATCAAACACTTCCCCATACAAGCATTGTTTGTGAGATCATAAGGAAAGAGAAACCGCAAATAGGCCTTTTTGGAGCAACTCCTGCAGGCAGGGACCTCGCACCGAGGGTAGCTTCGGCGCTCAAGTCTGGACTAACAGCTGACTGTACAAGCCTTGAGATCGGAGAACATTATGAGAAGAAGACAGATACAACCTATAAAAACCTGCTTTACCAGATCCGTCCTGCTTTTGGCGGAAACATTGTAGCAACCATAATAAACCCGGATACACGCCCCCAACTTGCAACCGTCAGGGAAGGTGTAATGAAGAAGGAAGAGCTTGATCAAGCGGTAAAAGGAAAAGTTAAGAACTGGAAAGTTGATGAGATCGTTCAAAAGGACGATTTCGTTATAGAAATTATCGAGCGTCATGTTGAAGATAAGAAAGTAAACATCAAAGGGGCGCAGATCATTGTTGCAGGAGGATACGGTGTTGGCTCGAAGGAGAATTTCGAATATCTGTATCAGCTTGCTGATGTACTTGGAGGAGAAGTTGGAGGCACTAGGGCTGCTGTTGATGCAGGTTATATTGACCATGACCGCCAGATCGGACAGACCGGTGTAACTGTCAGGCCAAAGCTATATATTGCCTGTGGAATATCAGGACAAATACAGCACAGGGCTGGCATGATGGAATCATCTATGATCATTTCGATCAACACGGATCCGAATGCCCCGATCAATTCGATAGCAGATTATGTGATCACCGGAGACTTTTCTGAAGTGGTTCCAAAAATGATCAAGTATTACAAGAAAAATTCCAAGTAGGACAACTAATTAACAGGAAAGATCATGGAAAATTTTTATACAGATAATAAAGACCTTAAGTTTCACCTTTACCATCCATTGATGGAGAAGATCGTGGCACTCAAGGAAAATAATTACCAGGAAGCCAACGAGTTTGATTTTGCTCCTATCGATTTTGAAGATGCCATCGACAGTTATGATAAGGTATTGGAGATCATTGGTGAGATCAGCGGTGAAGTAATCGAACCAAATGCTGAATCAGTTGATAAGGAAGGTCCGCGTCTGATCAATAATGAATTCGTCTATGCACGCGGTACTCAGGAGAATCACGACGTACTTACAAAAGCAGGCTTGATCGGAATGTCGCTGCCACGTAAATACGACGGACTTAATTTCCCAATAGTGCCCTATGTTATGGCCGCTGAAATAGTTTCCAGGGCTGATGCAGGATTTGCAAATATATGGGGATTGCAGGATTGCGCTGAAACATTGCATGAATTTGCCAGCGAAGAGATCAAGCAGGAGTTCCTGCCTCGTTTTAATAAAGGTGCTACCGCAGCTATGGTGCTGACAGAACCGGATGCAGGTTCCGACCTGCAGGCTGTTCAGCTTAAAGGCAGTATAAGCGCAGATTATGATCCGGAAAAGGATATTTACTACCTGAACGGTGTAAAACGCTTTATTAC
>CAYSAH010000103.1:0-684 GCA_964428945.1 uncultured Bacteroidaceae bacterium
CTATTGATGAACACAAATGAGAACAGATGAGCAGCAATAAGAGTACTTGGGAGTATTTAGGAGTACTTAGGAGTATTTAGGAGTACTTGGGAGTACTTAGGAGTACTTAGGAGTGCCTTGATACCTAATACCTCGCGCCTCGCGCCTCGCGCCTTGTGCCTTGTGCCTGCTCCCTGACACCTCATACCTGAATCCAATTGCCTCGCCCCGTGCGCCTTGCGCCTTGCGCCTGATACCTTTCGCCTTGCGCCTTGCGCCTTGCGCCTTGCGCCTGATACCTTTCGCCTTGCGCCCGATCACCTTTAAGAATGTTTCAAAACAAGTCCTGGACGCAGGATTTTAAGATTCTTTTAAGTATAATTGTAGCCTATACTAACCAGGTATCTGACATAATCTAACAAATACAACAATGAAACGCTTACTGACGATTCTTGCATTGATATGCTTTCAACTTGCCCTGTACAGCCAGGTCACAAACAACCTCCTTTGGGAAAAGTGGAACGGGACGATGTCCCTGGCTGCACTTTCTGCAGCGCAGAATCCAGATGAAACGATAACCATATACGAACTTGGAAACTCCGACAGGGGAGATGCGTATATGGCACGGGTAAAAGGATTCATTATACCCCAGGTCACTGGTGAATATACCTTCTGGGTTTCGTCAGATGACGATAGTGAATTCTG
>CAYSAH010000103.1:694-10234 GCA_964428945.1 uncultured Bacteroidaceae bacterium
CTGGCTTAGCTCTGACTATACTCCAGGATCCAAAGAGAAAGTATGCTACATGCCCGAATACAGTTCATATTTTCAGTTCAACAAATTGCCTCAGCAGAAATCTGCGAAAATTTTAATGCTTGCGGGAGAATCCTATTATTTCGAATTGCTGCACCATGAAGTGAACGGAGGGGATCATGCCGAAGTAGCCTGGACAAAACCTGGTGAGGCCGACGGTACCACCAACCTGCTTGATGCTCCTTATATCAGCCAGACCATAAATAACGATCAGTCTTTAAAAAATATTCTGCAATTCAATTTTGATGAACTGCAATGGCCCGCCTTCTATTCCATCGACAGGGATAACCATATGATAGACGTACAGGTGGCCGACGGAACCGATCTTACAGCATTAAGCACCAGTCTGGTTCTCTCACCGGGTGCGACCTCAGTACCTGTTTCCGGAGCAAGCGTTGACTTCACTTCCCCTGTTACATTCACAATTACGGCAGCCGACAATTCGACCGTGGAATACACAGTTACTGTTACCGAGCTTCCATTACAAACGGATGCTCTTGTAAACAGGTTCTATCTTGATCCCCTCGACCAGGAAGCCATCATTGATGACGGGGCCAACACAATTACCTACAACTATTTTGCTGGTTACAGCAAGACCCAGCAACTCACACTTGAGCTGTCACTCTATGCAAGCGCTGATGTTCAATCCGGAATTACTTTCAGCGTGGATAATCCACCGGCAACAATAAGGGTAAGCGCACAGGACGGCAGCGAAAAGACTTACACTATAACAGCCAATGCCGTTCAGGGTATCAACGGATTTAAGGATGATTTTTCAGGTGATGAAAATGTTTCATTGTGGAGAAACACCTCTGCCTATGCATTCAGTCATGATGCCGGCGGAGAGAGACTGCAACTGCAAATGACAAAGAGAAGCTGGGCAGATACCGACTTTACCTTTCCGGAACCTTTGAACCTCTACAACAATACAGTTTTAAGATTAAGGCTCACTGCCGATAAACCTGTAAACAAGGATGGCGTCCAGGTTGGATTGGTTGATGCTGATGGCAACGGATTGAGGGACTGGAGAACAAATATTAATACGAAAGTGGATGTCCCAAACCAGGTCTACGAATTTATAATCGACTTCACTTCCAAATTCGTACAATATGACCACGTTGAATTGGGAGAGATCACAAGGCTTTATTTCCATGCGAACAGGTCGGATATAAACACAGGCGGAGGATCAGATGCCCTTATCTTTATTGATGATTTCAGACTTGGCACCGAGGCCTTTCCGAACAAAGCCCCAAAGATCGATCAGCCCGCTTCCCCGGCATGGACCTATCTTACAGAAGGTCCGCAATCTGTACTCCTGAAGGGCATCAATGATGGTAATTCTGAAAGGGATGAGAACATCACCCTGACAGCAGTAAGCAGCAACCAGGAAGTCGTAAAGGATGAAGACATCCTCGTTACTTATGACGGAACCTCGGCTTCAGCTGAAATATCCTATACAGGGAGCTCCCGTGGTTTTTGCACAATAACAGTATATGCACAGGACGACAGGGGTAAAGTTTACAGTGATGAAAATGATATAGATTCGGTTAAATTTGTTGCCCAGTTCAGGGACAATACTCCGGGAGTTAACAACCTGGCAACCTTCGATTATCCCTATATACCCGAATATTTCCTGGGTACGGGCCAGAATGTGATCATCGTACCCAATGTGGACGACGGGGATGAAGGCGTGGACCAGGAGATCATATTCACCCTTGAGAATGGATCAGGGGAGATCATAAGAATCGATTCTTTTGTTTACAATTCCGGAGACAGGTTTGCTGTAATCTATTTTACCGAACTTGGAACCGGAGGCCAGGCATCACTTAGTCTTTCATGCCAGGATAAAGTTGATTTTGATGCCGGGGGGGACGAAATATTCACCCTTGAATTCAAAGTTACACCGGCCTTCTTTGATAATCCCGGGGCATTTTACGGGGCAACAGATGTCGCTCAATGGCAGCCTGAGCCTTACAACACCAATGTTGTTTTCAAGGAAGGATATCCTTTGCTTTTTCCGACGGCAGATATTCGCGACCATTGCAAAGAGGACTTTTTCTGGGGTAAAATGTGGGGATATATCACCTGCCCGCAAATTTACCGGCCACCCCAACGGCCTCAAATGGTTCACCATCGGCATTGATCACTCTTGAGCAGGGAAAAGCATACTATTTCGAAGCCTATCACAAAGAGATCGTAAATACTTACCAGCTAACCATCAACTGGACAGGTCCCGGATTCGTTTCAACCATCCTGGCTCCTCCTTTCCTTGTTGCAGAACTTGACATGGAAAAGCCATCTGTACCTCAGAATTTTATTGTTGCTGCAAAAGGAAGTGAAGAAGCAATTTTTAAATGGGATGCTGCCACCGACAATAATAAAATTAAAGGCTACGTGGTGCTTCTTGACGGCTATGTTTACCTTGATTCCATTTTCACTTCCAATTCAGCATGGATCACCGGACTTAAAAAACAAACGGGCTACAGTGTTTCCGTGATGGCAGTAGACAAGTTTCTGAATCATTCCCTGCCTTCACCCACCATAAGTTTCACAACCCATGGAGATGATGCAAATCCACCGTCAGCCCCGGGAAACCTGAACGTTTCTGAGTCATCCATCTATAGCCTGGTGTTGAATTGGGATGCAGCAAGTGATAATGAAACCGAAGTTTTTGGATACAATATCTACCAGGATGGAAGCAGTGATCCGGTCAATGAAAGACCCATACAATCCATCGAATATAAAGTCCGTGGACTTCAGCCTTCAACATCCTACGCATACAGGGTGACAGCCTTGGATGCTGCAAAAAATGAATCCGATGCAAGCGACCAGGCAACTGCCTCCACGCTCGATTTCGACTGGCAGAACGAAAATGAGGAAGAGCTTATCGGACAGGTAAATATTACTCTTGAGCCTGTTACAAGGTCGACAGGTTTTGCTGCCGAGGGTGGATTCCACCTTTCTTCCCTGCTGGTCTCAAATAAGGTTTCCTTTAACTCATTTGAAAGTCCGTTTATTAAAGATCTTGCCTCTGTCGATGATCTGAATAAGGTTGAAAAATCAACATCAAATGTGAGTGTCGGAGTTGAAAAAACAAATGCTTTTTCAGGAGGGCAATCACTAAAATTGACAAGCAGTGTTGATGGGTATTTCAGAAACAGAGCAAGTATAAAAATGGCAACGCAGTATACTTATCTGGTAAAGTTTGCTGCCAAAAAAGATGCCAATTACAGCAGGAACGATATCATCCTTTCCATACTTAAAACTGCGGGCGGAAATGTAACTGCTCACCAAAGTACCATCAGCGGGCTTACCACCGAATGGAAGGAATTCGAAATTGAGTTTCAGGGAATAGAAAATGCAAGTGAAGAATGGTTTGTGGAATGGAAGTTTACTGCAGCTGGAAATGTGTATTTTGATGAAGTGGAGATGCATATTAAAGATTTCTATGATCCAGCCAGTAAATTCACCACTGTTGGAATTGATATTTTAAAGGACCTGGACCTTGCTGGAATTCGATGGGGTGCCATTGATGCCAACTATGAATCCCTGTCAACTTCCGTTGGTCCCTACCAGAACAATACCCTTACCTATGGAGATTTCGTTCACATAAACAACCAGCTCGGTGGTTATTCAATGATATGCGCCGGGGTTTACGATGGTGCATATGACACCAACAATGATGGAACCGTGGATGGTTATACTGCTGCCAATGCCACAGACTATTTCTCAGATAAAAACACATTTAATCACCTTATGGAATACCTGGGAGGTGACGGGTCAACAGAATGGGGAGCAAAGCGAATTGCTGAAGGATACGCGGAAAACCTCATCGATGGCTCAAAAGCTGTTATAATTGAATTTGGTAACGAAGTGTGGGGCGCGTACAACCATGGCGCCAATACTTTTGGCACAAATTATCCGCTTTATGCAGAATGGTCCAATGATGTTTCCGGAAATTATATCAAGCAATCACCCTATTATGATTCTGAGAAAGTGTTTACCTCGATCAGCGGACGATCTCCGGATCAGTCATTTGGAATAAATGAATATATCTATGGCAATCCCAATGATGCCATCGACTGGCTGGGTTTAAGCGGGTACATGGGAGGAAACCTTGATTATGAAGCCGGGGTTGATCCCGGTGAATCGGAATTGGATTACCATAAAAATGGCTATGTGAATTTCCAGGCAAAGATACAGGGCCTGCATGACAACTGGGTAAAAATGCTAAGAAGTACCCAACGTGTAATGCCGGTGTACTTTTACGAGGGAAATATGACAACAACAACCTATCATGGTTCACTTGGACAGGCAATAGCTTTCGGCGATTACTATGCAACTGCACTCGAAAATGGTGTTGCAATTCCAAGTGTTTTCTGTATTGAGGGTGGCCAGTGGAGATTGATAGATGACCTTCCAAGCCTGAGAAAACGCCCGATGTATTATGTCACCCGCCTGTATAATCATACGGCAAAAGGAGGAGTTGTCCTTAAAACAGAAGTGCTCTCCAGGGATATTTTGGCAGATGCCATGAATAAGCCGATCGACCTGCCAAACCTTGGGGCTCACGCCTATGCCGACGGAGATAAATATTCCATTGTCCTGTTCTCAAGAAGTTTTGAGAGGGATTATTATGCAATGTTAAATCTGCCCGATGATATCGGCACAATCAGTAATGGTAAAATGTATACCCTTACAGGAAATGCACACAACAGCACAACTGTTGAGCAGGACACTGCAGATATTACTGTGGGCGATGGCATGCTTGTTAAAATTCCTGTCCATGGCATGGTGGTGATAAGCTTTACAGCGGATGACAAATCACTTGACGCACCCCTGGGAAATGCGATCTATGATAAGGTTCAAAGCCTTACCCTGTCTGTTGAAGATAATAAAACAGGGATAGATGAGCGCAAGGCGGTTCTTGAGGTTTACGCCCATTTGGAACCTGAAGATGCCTTCCTTAAAGAAGTTGCCTGGGAAGCACTTAACAATGATCCGAAGATCGTCAATCTTTCTCCTTACAGTAATTACGTTAAGGTGAAGGCTCTCGGAGAATATAACGGGACAGTTACTATAGTTGCAACAACAGTGGATGGATCGGGACTGAGTAAGGAAGTCACCCTGGAAATTACTAACCAGCTGGTGGGTATTGAAAAGGAATTTGCAGATCTGGGAATCAATATATATCCCAATCCGGCAAAGGATAGGCTCTTCATTGATCAGGCATTTTCCGAAGCAAGGATTGAGATCATCAATGTGCAGGGATCATTGCTAGCC
Source organism: uncultured Bacteroidaceae bacterium (assembly GCA_964428945.1). GTDB lineage: Bacteria > Bacteroidota > Bacteroidia > Bacteroidales > M55B112. Next base: position 6,035 of record CAYSAH010000103.1, read on the forward strand.
CAGGTGCAATTACAATCGGGGAAAAATGAATTGTCAGTTGAAGAACTTAAACCAGGGATCTATTTCCTGAGGATAGAAACACCGGAAGGCGCTGCAATGAAGAAGTTTATTAAACAATAGACCTGCCTGTTTTTAATCTGACTCGATTAACTTGCATGCATCCTTAATACTATTCAAATGGATATTTTAACAGCAGCCATCGAATTTGCAAAAATAAAATTGAAGGCTTTCGATGGTGGGCACGACTGGTCACATACCCAAAGGGTACTTAAGCTTGCAAGAGTCATAAGGAAAAGCGAAGGAGAAGGCGACCCTGAAATAATCGATCTTTCAGCTGTGCTTCACGACATTGGGGATACCAAATTCCACGATGGAAGTGAAGCTGACGGGGGAAATATGGCCTACGATCTTCTGCTTGAAAATGGTTTGAGCAGGATAAAGGCTGAGCATGTCCGGAAAATAATCAATAACATATCCTTTAAGAACAGGCTGGAAAAGGAACAGGTCAACACGATCGAATTCCGGATCGTTCAGGATGCCGACAGGCTGGATGCCATTGGGGCCATAGGTATTGCCAGGGCCTTTAATTACGGCGGCTATAAGAACCGTGCCCTTTACGACCCTGAAATTCCACCAATGGAATATAAATCGGCTGCTGATTATAAAAATTCTCCCGCCCCCACAATCAACCACTTTTACGAGAAACTCTTCCTGTTAAAAGATATGATGAATACAGGATCCGGAAAGAGGCTGGCCAATGAGCGCCACGACTATATGGTCGAATTTGTTGCTCGCTTCAAGGCGGAATGGAACGGGCTAAACTGATTTGAGGCAATAGGTGTCAGGGGGGAGAAGCGCAAGGCGCAAGGCGCAAGGCGCGAGGCATCAGGTGTCAGGTATTAGGTATTAGGTATTAGGTATTAGGGTGAAAGGCGCGAGGCACAAGGCGCGAGGGGCCAGGGCAAAACGATCTGAGTCGGGGGGAGGAATAAGTTGTGAGTAATGAGTAGTGAGTAGTGAGTAGTGAATCAGACAATCCTAAGTACTCCTAAGTACTCCTAAGTACTCCTAACTCCTAAGTACTCCTCTTGCTGCTCATCCGTGTTCATTTGTGTTCATCTGTGGACCCCCAAAACCAGCAGCTTGCTGCTCCTTTGTGCTTCTCCGTGCTTCTTTGTGCCTCTCTGTGTAACAGCTATATCGCAAAGGAACACAAAGAAGCGCAAAGGACCGCAAAGAAGCACAAAGGACCGCAAAGTACGGGGCATGGGGCACCTTAGAATATCTTCGAAATAAAAAAATAATTGCTATTTTCGTTCAAACTCAATCTAAAAACCATGAAAACCCTGAAAATTATCCTCCTTCAAGTAATTTTATTCCTCCTCCTCCAGGCTTGCACGCAACAGGCAAACTGGAACCAATACCTCGGCCCGGACCGAAATGCTTCCATAAGCGGTGAAGCGATATTGACTTCCTGGGGAGATAAAGGCCCGAAAGAGCTGTGGTCATTCCCTCTTGGCGAAGGCTACGGAGGAGCAAGTATCTATGGAAATGAAGTCTATATCCTTGACAGGGAAAAAGGTGTTTCCGATATATTGAGGTGTATCGACCTTAACACCGGAAAGGAAAAATGGAATTACACCTATGAGGCAAAAGGTGAACTTCCCTTTCCCGATTCGAGGGCTGTACCCACTGTGGATAAAAAATATATCTGGAGTGTGGGACCTCACGGTGATTTCTTTTGTTTCAACAAAAAAACACATGAACCGGTCTGGCATCATAATATCCTTGAAGCGTTTGATACAAACCTGCCTAACTGGGGCTTCTCACAATCACCTCTGATTTATGAGAATCTCGTTATCATAGCACCCCAGGGAAAAGATGCAGGAGTTATTGCATACAATAAATTTACAGGTGCCCTGGAATGGAAAAGCCGGCCCCTTACAGGTTATAATTTCCATGTCTCCCCTGCACTGGCAAGCTTCGGAGGAACAGACCAGGTGCTTATGATTAGTCCATACGACAGGAGAGACTCAACAATAACTCATGAAGTCGTTGGATTTGATGCAAAGACGGGCGAAGAATTATGGAAGTACGAAGGCTTAAAATCCTTTTCCACTATTGCTCCGCCCCTGGTGGTAAATGAAGAGCTTCTTTTTCTTACTGACTGCTCCTACAATGGGAATTACGGACCAGTATCCATCCTGCTTGAGATAAAAAAGGAAGGTGAAGAATTTAAGATCACTGAAAGATTCATTACGGAAGAGGCTGGAGGTAAGTTGCACAATGGAGTATTTTACAAGGATCATTTCTACCTGAATTCGACGGGCAAACCAAACCAGTTACATTGCCTGGACATGGACGGAAAAAGTGTCTGGAAAAATGATTCGATTCCCGGTTTCGACCTTGGAGCACTCATCCTTGTAAACAACCTGATTCTGGACCAGGATGGAAGAAATGGCGACATTTACCTTGTCGAAGCTTCACCCGATGGTTACCGGCAACTGGGGAAAGCCTCCTTCTTTAATTCAGAGAAATCCCAGGCCTGGGCACCACTGGCATACAGCCAGGGCAAGCTGATCATCCGTGACCTTGAAAAAATGGTTTGTGTGGATCTCCAGCAATTAGGTGAATAATCCTGGTATAAACTTTTATTTGCGGAATAAAAGAATCGGAAAAGAAAAAATATGCTGTCAATTAGTATTAATTACTGATTACCCAGGTTTAACCGCAGAGTTTTTTTTCGGCAGGCCGTGCAACAGGTAAGGGTCCACGAATTGTTTGCGCTTATTTTTCATTCTCTCCCCGGGCCCTGGTAAAATTATGCCTGTTCCTGCTCCAGGTAACACTTCCATTTTCTGTTTGCCTGAAACGAGGCCTTTCCTTTTCTTACCCTGGTGTAATTTATGTTGAACAATCCCCTGAACTGTTTTTAGTGTTTTGTCCCGGGGGATTAAGGAGACTGAACCCTTGAATGTTCAAAAAATAACAGCATTTCTTTCATCAGGTTTCTAAAAAGTCTAATTTTATTTGAGGAGCCACTGAGGGTAATTCGATCTCGCAAAAGCAGGAAAGTATTATTGAGGAAGGAGCAGGTGTGTTTTTATTCTGAAAAAACCGGGGGAGGATAAGCAAATGGGCATCGAGGAAATAAATGGGATGGGTTTTATGGAATCGTTAGCAGGCATGCAAAGAAAACAACAATAAATCATAAATAGCGATATATGGATAGAAGAGAGTTTAATAGAAATCTTGGATTGTTTTCCATTGGAGCATTGACAGGATTATTTTCGTGTAAAAATTTAAAAATGAAAGCTCCTGCATTTTTAATTGTTAGTGGTTGGCAGACTGTGAATATCGGTGATATTGCCCATACACCAGGATTGCTCGCTTTGATAGATCAATATTTTCCAGACGCAAAATATTATTTATGGCCAAGGGATATTGAAGGTTTTGGTGTTGAAGAAATGCTTTTAAGACACTTTCCAAAATTAAAAATACTGAAAACCAATAAACCAGGAATAACAGATATTCAGATGACCAGGGAAATAAAAGCAGTTTTTGATTCTTGTGATATATTACTGCATGGGTCGGGCCCGCATGTTTTGGAAAAGTTTAAAATTGAACTTTGGATAGATAATACGAATAAACCTTTTGGTGTATGCGGAGTGACTGAGCAGATAATTACCCCTGATTTAGGAAATATAATAGAAAAGTCTGGTTTCTTTTTTGCGCGCGAAACGGCTTCTCTTGAAATCGTAAATGATTATATTAAAAAACAGAAACCAACAGGATTTTTTCCTGATGCAACTTTTAATTTGAACATTCATGATGAGGAAAAAGCTCTGAAAATCTTGAATACCTTCAACCTGGCAGATAAAGAATTTATATGTATTGTGCCTCGATTAAGATACACCCCATATTACAAAATACATGATTATGTTAAATGGGATCAGGCAAAAATAGATGAAGTGAATTCAATCAATGATAAATACAAAGAGATTGATCACCGCAAGCTGAGAACTGTAATGATTAATTGGATCAGAGAGACCGGAAGAAAAGTTTTATTGTGTCCTGAAATGACTTATCAGATTGATATCATGCAGGAGTTACTTATCGATCCTCTTCCAGATGACATTAAACCGAATGTATTTAAAATGAATGAATACTGGATAACGGATGTTGCAGCTTCAGTTTATA
>CAYSAH010000104.1:0-883 GCA_964428945.1 uncultured Bacteroidaceae bacterium
ATGGAAATATATCTACCGGAGAGCTCGGATCAGGTTCAACGGGAGGTTGGCAGAACTGGATAACAGTAAGCATAAAGGAGATACAACTGAATGCCGGTAAACAGGAAATGAGAATCGACTTTTTAACTGAAGGATTAAATATGGATTATATTGAAATAAAAAAACATATACCGCTTAATTTAGTTGAATTCACCAACGAGAAGGACTTAAAAGTGTATCCCAATCCATTTCATAGCGGTCAAATAATTATAGAAAATATTTGTGCCGGGAATTCGCTGAGTATATATTCCCTGGATGGACAAATAATTTATAGTACGCAAACCAAGTTTAGGGAATCGGTTTCCATTGATCGCAGTTATTTCTCGCCTGGACTTTATTTCATTGTCTCAGCAGGAAGAAATAATTTTAGTGCAAAAAAAATAGTCGTACACTAATTTCTTACTACCATAAAGATCTCCATTGCGCTCCGTCATATGCTTTCAGCGTATTCACGTTGCCATCAAAATAGATCATCCCTGGCACGGGATCAGCTGGAACATCATACCTGGGCTGGAGTACCATGGCATCCCTGATATGGGCAACTGCATTCAACTTTAAAACATCATTGTCAAATTCGCCGTAAATAAGGGCTCCATCCGGATCGGCATTAGTATTTTCAATATACAACCTGTCAGAATCTATAGAATTATACCCGGCACTAAAACCAAGAAAAACATTCCCGCTGCCTGATTCATTGCTCACGCCGGCAAGACGTCCTAATGCAACGTTATTTGATCCTGTATTATTTCTATATCCTGCACTGGCACCTAAAAATGTATTATTTACCCCTTCAGTATTGTATAATCCCGAGGTTCTGCCAAAAAATGCATTGTTATTTCCTTTT
>CAYSAH010000104.1:893-10167 GCA_964428945.1 uncultured Bacteroidaceae bacterium
TGGTATTCATTCCTGAAGCATAGCCGACAAAAACGTTCAAACTGCTGGAATCACTATTATAACCTGCATCAGGACCAATAAAAACATTGTTCGAACCTTCTGTATTTAACCGGCCGCTGTTTAATCCAAGAAATATATTATTGGATCCATTGATGTTTTCATATCCCGAACCAGAACCTAAAAAAAGATTTTCACCACCACCTTTATTATTAAATCCACTCTCGCTGCCAACAAAAATATTGTAGAAACCTGAATCGTTCTGTAAACCGGCATCTGTCCCAATAATAATATTGCGATCTCCGGTTTTGTTTGACCTGCCTGATCCATATCCAATAAAAATATTGTATTCTCCCTCTGTGGATTCATGGCCCGCGTAAGCCCCGATCATTGTATTTCCATTCCCGGTAGTGTTGAAATGCCCGGCCTCATGACCTAAAATGGTGTTGGACCAACCTTTAGTATTTTCATTCCCGGTCCTGTTCCCCAGGAACACATTTTCCACACCACCTGAGTTATTCGCTCCGCTTTGATTCCCTATAAAAACATTGGAATAACAAGTATCATTCGATGATCCCGCTGACCTTCCGATGAAAATATTATCTCCGCCGGTAGTATTAAGAAGACCAGCAGATGTTCCCAGGAAAACGTTATCCGACCCGGTTGTACTATAGAGTCCGGCTGCATTACCGATCATTACATTTGAGTTCCCGTTCGCATAGCCACCAGCCCAATTACCAATATATACATTCCGGATCCCGGTTTTATTGTAGAGCCCGGCCACAGTCCCGATAAATACATTCCTGTTTCCTGATTCATTAAACTGCCCGCTGCTCTCCCCGATGAATACATTCTGGTAACCATCAGCGCTTTTCTCTCCTGCCAGGTTCCCGATATACACATTAAATCTTCCTATAGTATTATGAAAACCTGAGGAATCTCCAATGAAAATATTATTAAAGCCTTCATCATTAGAAAACCCGGAAAGGTAACCCAGGAAAACATTTTTTTCCCCGGAGGTATTGGATCGCCCTGACTGGTATCCGATAAAAGAATTGTATCTGCCAGTTGTATTGGAAACTCCGGCTTCATGTCCAATGAAATAATTCTCCGGATCAAGGTGCAGAAAAGGGGTGGGTTCTGATTTGTTGCTATTGTAACCGCCGACTGCAAATCCTCCCTTAACACCTTTAGCATTTTCCTCCTTAACATAGATCCTTACACTGTCGGGTGTAACCCTCAAATATTCATTTGTATAGCCCTTTTTATTAGAATTATATCCTCCAACAGCGAATCCTCCTTTCACCCCTTTTGGACTGCCATCATCCACAAATACCCGGACTCCTTCATTATATACAGCGAATACAGTTGACCCATCTGCCCTTTTTACTTCAAACAATGCTTCATCAGGCAACTGGTTATCCGGCTCAACTACCTCAAGGTTCTTTAAAGGCATATCCACTGCTCCGGCCTGCAAGGCGTAAGGAACAGAAACCAGCTGAGCAATATCCGCCAATGAATAATTTGCACCATTATCAGGGTCCATCTCCACTTTTAAATAATATACATGTTTTGCCCAGTCAATATCATTAACATTTCCTGAAAGCACATCTCCTCCTCCAATAATAATACTGATCATGCCATATGGATTGGAGCTTACTGAATGAGTTTCAGAAAATTTCACTTCACCGGATTCATTATCCTCCATTATACTAAACCTCATGGAAACAGCCTGATCCGCTATCGGCTGCTTGTCTGAATTCCTTATTACTGCCTGGTAATTGAACAGGCCAGGGGTTTGCCCTGCTATATCCTGTGCGCAAAAAATGCCACATGCAAGTGCGAAAAAGGCTGACTTCAATAATGTTTTCATTATTTCAGGTTTATTGATTTATAGCAAGTTAAATCAATAATTAATACGAGTCAACATATTGAAAAGATCAACAATTTCCAAAGCAATAAAACATTTCGTATTATTGCCTATTACATTCAAATCTAAAATATCTGCTATGAAAGAATTGAAACTTAACCACCTTGCAATCTGGACAGGTATAGCCCTTCAGTTTGTCATCGGATTTCTTTGGTACGGACCATTGTTCGGAGATCCATGGATGGAAATGGAAGGCCTTGACCTGGCAATGATCGAGGCTGATCCCCCCGGCCTTTGGGAATGGATGACAAATATTGTCACTGCCATTTCAGGAGTATATCTGTTGGCCTGGCTATTCCTTAAAATTAAAGCTGATACAGCCCTTAAGGGAGTTTTCTATGGATTCCTCATCGGATTTGTTTTTATACTTCTGGCAAACAAAACCTCAGGAGCCTTTGCAAAGTATCCTTACTGGCTTCCCTGGATTACAGGTGGATTTTCTACTGTAGGATTCATGGCGGCAGGAGCAGTTTTAGGAGCCTGGAAGAAGCTAGCTAAATAGCTTTTAGGACTTCAAAAATTGAATCATCTGTTTTAAAACCCAATGTAATAAATCAAAAAAGCCTGTATTGAGAAGATGTCTCAATACAGGCTTTACCTTAAAATAACAATCACTATTCACCAAGTATATCCATTTTATATTGACGATACATTACGATCTTCCCTTCAATAACATAGTAAGATTCGTGATAATACTTTTTTGTTTCAACACCATCAACGGTTGAAGTACCAGTGAACCCAGCCTGAACATGTTCTCCACCCTTCGTCGGGTCAAGATCAACTGAATAGGCATAGTCGAATGTCCAGGAAACATCATTTCCATCATCATCTTCACTGATCATAGCAACGAATTCTTCAGGAGATTTTGCAACTCTTCCGTCTTCCAGCATGCAAACAGCTGTATCTGCAAAAAAAGTCTTCATAGCCTCATAATCCTTGGCAGCCCATACTTTATCCAGGTCTTTTACCACCTTGACAGCTTCCTCAGTACCAAGATGCCACTTAAGCTCAGGCAACATCGTATTGAAGCCAATGGACCTGTCGGCCGACACCGTTTCGGTTTCTGCAGAATTACAGGAAACCAGCAGCGCAAGTGCTGCAACAATTAATAAATTTTTCATTTTTTTGGTTTGGTTTTTACATGAATAATATTGAGAAACATCGTCGGGGTGAAATTGCGACGGATCTGTTTCTGAAGCGTAGCAATAGAATAACCATCCAAAAAGATATAAGGTTCATTTACAGATCAAAATAGTTGAATTAATCCTGTATTTAAAGATGGAACTTAGGTGATAAAAAAAGCTTGATCTCTCTAATTCAAGGGATTAAGCACTATATTCTGAACCGTTCGATGGGGCGCAACAATTTGAATATTGTTGAATTGCACTGTATCAAAATTTTCTTTTGTTGAACAAATAGAATAAAATCCTTCGGGAATACCATGAATGGCATAAAATCCTGTAGAATCTGTATATGATTTGTTAAAAATTGTGTCTGATGCGATCCAGACTTCGGCATTTGCCACAGGATAAGCATCAGCTGAAACTCTGCCTTCCAAAAATCCTGTAGCTGAAACATTTGCCGCGTGCACCACAGGCTTAAAATTGAATCCTTTTATTTCGGCTGATGTTTCCTGATTTCCTTTAACAACAAAAGATTTCTCAAGATTAAAATCCAATAATACCGCCCCGTCAGGATTACCGGAAAGGACAAGTTGTGGTTTTATAAAAACCTTAATGCCTGATTGGGATCCGCTGGGAACTTTTAAAACAAAGACCGAATTGTCATCGAGAACAATACTGGCCTTGTCAAGATACAGCGTGATCAGGTCGTATTCACCATTGGGCAATTCAGTATCAGACAATTTTGCCATTATACCATTTCGCAAGGCAAGTAGATCATAGGTGATTGTATCATCCATCAGCGTGATGGCCGGGAAGTCTGAAGCTGCATTCCTTGAGCGGATTTCTACCTTTATTACTGTTATTTTTGCTTCCCGGATCAGATCGATAGGGAATGGCGCATCTGTCAGGTAAATACTTAATTTTGTTGTTTCACTGACCTCATCCTCTGTTTCAGGATCTTTGAACAGACTATCAAAATCACATCCCGAAAGTGTGATGCATACAATCAAGGCTATAAATTTCAAACCTGAACTGACCGGACCTTTCCAAACATGTGGTATTTTCATATTTATAATACCTTTGAATCAATAATCTGATTCGATTAATAGTAAGTATTATTTAATTGACTCAAATAGATTTAGTTAAACCAATCAATAATAACAATTTATAATACTCATATGGGAAAAGCATCAGAATACTTATTAACATTAATAATATTTCTATTCACGGTATCCTGTGATAAAACCCCGGATAATCCTCCGATAATTAACCCTCCGGATACTGCATATGGAATCCGCTTTGAAAATGTTCCTGCACTCCAGGATATTGTAATGTATGAAGTAAACCTCAGGGCTTTCAGTCCTTCAGGTGACCTGCAAGGAGTGATTGACAGGCTGGATGAGATCAAAGCTTTGGGAACCAATGTGATCTGGCTGATGCCTATTCACCCCGATGGAGAGATCAACTCAGTCAACTCACCTTACTCTGTCAGGGACTACAAAGCAATCGGTCCGGAGTACGGAGGCCTGGCAGATCTGAGGAAGCTCACAGATGAAGCCCATAAGCTGGATATTGCGGTGATCATGGATTGGGTGGCAAACCACACTTCCTGGGATAACGCGTGGATATCACATAAGGATTGGTACACACAGGATTCGGAAGGAAATATAATCTCTCCGCCGGAACAGAACTGGGCAGATGTTGCAAACCTTAACTACGACAATATGGAAATGCAGAATGCAATGATCGCTGCAATGAAATACTGGGTATGGAAGGCAAATATTGATGGATTCCGTTGTGATTATGCCGACGGGATTCCCTATTCCTTCTGGAAAAGGGCAATTGACACATTAAAATCGATGCCTGACAGGGATTATGTTCTCCTGGCTGAAGGCAGCAGGGCAGATCATTTTACAGCCGGATTTGATATGATCTATGCCTGGGATTTCTATTACAGAATGCGAAATGTTTTTGAAGGTCAGGATGCAAACGGATTATACACGGTTCACCTATCAGAAGAAAACAAGGTTCCGGATAACAAACAGATCCTGCGTTACTCAACAAACCATGACCAATCGGCATGGGAAAATACGCCTATGGTCTTCTTCAATGGGAAGAAAGGTGCACTGGCCGCCTCTGTAGCAACAATTTTCATGGGAGGGGCACCTCTGTTTTATACCGGTCAGGAAGTGGGTACCGTTAATAAAGTCCCATTTTTCTCAAATTCAGCTATTAACTGGAATGATAATCCTGACATGTTCTTAGAATACCAGTCTGTTATGGCATTCTATACCGGATCAGATGCGGCCAGGCGAGGATCGAATACTAATTTTTCAAATACTGATGTGATATGCTTTATGAAGGAATACGAAAGCGAAAAATTATTGCTGATTATTAATGTACGCGATGCCGGAATTGAATTCACGCTTCCTCAGGCTATTGATATGAATGGATGGACCAACGCAATGACAAATGAATCCTTTGGACTGGAACAAATCATATCGCTTGAGAATTATCAGTACTTCATACTAAAAAAATAAAAACAATAAGGAATTCATCCTGTGACAAAACAGAATAATTATTAAAGGGGCTGATTTTCCCAGAGCCATTCAGATGATCCAGACCCGGAAATTAATTCTCCTTATTTTACCTCAAGGTTATGCAACTGCTGCACCAATAACTCAGTTGAAAGCACCAGAAGTTGGAGTCGAATACTTATTAATACAAGGAATGAACAGGTCAAAGAATTCGGAAAGGTTTATTCCACCTTTCTCTTCAAATTCATTGGAAATGATTGGCCCATCTGAGTAAAAGTACCTTCAAAAAGATTCTTTTCCTTCAGGGTTGCTTTATAAACAATACCAAGATCAGTAATAGTAATTGTAAGTTCCGGTTTCTTATATTCAATGGTCGTTACCGGGATTCCATAAGCGTTCTGATCAGGACTGTCGAGTGTTGCAGTATATCCACCATCTTTTGCAGCTATATTAAAATCAACTCTTAGTTCTGTTCCGGCGGCGGATAATAAACCATTCCACTTTCCTGAGATATCCTGTCCCGCCACATAAAGCGTGCAAAAGAGAATAATAAGGACAAAAGCTATTTTTTTCATAACATTTAAATTATTTGACATAAATATATGTTATTTGCACTGAACCAGAAATATTTTTGCTACAGGTTTATCTGAAAACAGAAGATTTTGTTACTTGATCCCGGAAAATACCTTTGGTCACTTCATGTTGGATTCATATTCCGGGGACCGTGATCATAAGCTCAACGAAGTTCAATGAAGACCTGATTAACTATATAAATCAATACTTCTGCTTGCAATATTTTTTATTGCACTATTACTTAAAAACAGAAACAAGGAAATGGGATCCGAATAGCGGAGGCGTCTATTTATAACCCAAAGGAACAGCCTTGGCTGTGATTTCAAGGGATCCCTGCAAATTCTCCTGCTTCTCTCTTCAGCCCTGGGTCCTTTTTCTCTCAATTAATTGACTTGTATCGTTCCGGACATTAACTTTTGAAGAAGCCCGGGCTGGCTATTTCTCCATATGAATCAAGATTTTTTGAAGGGCTTCGATCTTATAAGTCCTGCTTATGGGTAATTCTTTGCCATGAACAATAACCGACTCCTTTGTATAGCTTTCAAGAAAATTCACATTTACCACGTAAGACCTGTGAATCCTTATAAAATTTTCGGGTAATCTGGCTTCCATATGACTGATCTTTTCACGTGTGATGACAGGAACTTCAGAATGAACAAAAATTTTTACATAGTCTGCCATACTTTCCAGGTAAGTGATTCCTTCAAGATTTAATGATCTGTTCATTCGATCTGATCTTACAAGCAATACTGAACGACTCTTCAAACCGGCTTGATTATGCTGCGATTTCATCAACTGGGCCACGAGATGTATAAATACATTCAGTAAAACAATCAGATACATTAACAGAGGCATTAACCTGAAATTTTCAATAATGGTTTTCATATTGTCATGATCATAGTAACCGATAAGTATGAATGCAACAAATACAAGTACCATTTCAAGGTCAAGAGAAATTACCAACAGGTAGAAGGTGTAAAGAAAGAAAAGCCGATATTTCTTTTTAAGCAAAAACCTGTTGACCAAGGTGTAATTAAAAACCCAGGAAGTCATGATAATTACCGGGATGAAAAATGTAAGAAAATAAAAACTGTAGCTATAGTTTTCTGTTGATTCTCCAAAATATAGAAACAGGCTTAGCGAAGTAAGTATCCAGAAAAATATATTGTATTTTCTTTCCATAATTGAAAAATGAGGCAAAAAACTGGTTATTACAAATTCTGACTTCTTTTTGCGACAGACTACATGTTTGGTTTGGATTCTACCTTGCATTGATACCCGTACCAGACATACCTTTACAACATAATAATTCTTAAATTTAAAGTTATGATAAAACTATTTGTTGAAGGGGGAGCTCTATTTATGGGCATCCTCACAGTTGTACTTACAGCAATTGTATTAATGTCTGTCTTCTTTCTATACCTGATCATCCGAAAGGATTACAAAAACCTGGATCTGATCAGAAGTCGCTTGAAGTATATAAAAGGTCTTGGACTATTCGCCCTGGTTACAGGCTTTCTTGGACAGATGATTGGCTTGTATATTGCGTTTGCTTATATAGAAAAAGCCCCTGATATCTCTCCATCAATTATGGCAGGTGGTATGAAAGTATCTATGATCGCTCCGATGTATGGAATGATCATTTTTTTAATCTCCTACCTGCTTTGGATTGGAACTGACCTGATAGCCTCAAGGAATAAATAGTCATTTCGAAATATAATTTAGCCTTACTTGAAACAAAGAGGTACCTATGGTTAAAAATTGGCAGAATCGTGCAGGAAATGAATTAAAAAAGGAGCATGTATCAATACAGTAAATGATACAAGCTCCTTCTCCCAAAAAAAATGAAAAACTACTAATTCACCAGGTCATTCCCGGCAATTTGACTTGTGCTCCAGTTTGCAAGCCCGTTTGTTGCAGCCCAGTCGTGAGCCATTCCATTCATTCCAAACTTTAATGATTTGGCATCATAACCCAACACCTTCAAATAGGCAGTCATAAAAGCACTGGTCTGACCAGTATAGCAATAGATCACAACCGTTTTGTCAGCAGGAAGGGTATTCAGGAAACTGCTTGTAAGGAGGCTTTCATTCGGTGTATATTGTACAGCACCGGGAACATGGCCTAAGTCATACTCTGCCTTGGGCCAGTAATTCACAATATAGTAATTTGCCGGGTTTGCAAAAACTTCTTCAGCAGTGACCCCTGCTTCATCAAATCCACTGGCCATTACAGCTGCAAGCTGTGCGTCAAGAATTTCTTCAGCTGTTTCCATACCTGTTGATAACACAGGCAGGGCACCTGGCTCAGCCATTGGATTTTCAGTAGTCTCAAGCTGGGTTTCATAGGTATTCTTGCTGTTTGAATTCAATGGACCTGCACAAGATGCATTCCAAGAAGCCATTCCCCACTTTAAGGAATAAGCATCATACCCGGCAAGGCGTACCAGAGAGGTAACAAAACCGGCAGTCTGACCTGTATAACATGCAAGTACAATTTTATCGTAAGTCGAAACATCCATTGCATCCAGATGGGTGATAACATCGGCTGCTGCAACGTTAACAGCTCCATCAATATGGCCAATAGTATTGTAATCGGCAGCACTCCTGATATCAATAATATAAGGGTTGCCTGTAAGTATGAGTGATTGCAGGTCAGTTGCCGTAATATATTTCGCGATCGCAGCAACATCAATCGGGCTGTCTGCAGACTCAAGGTACTCGGCAAGTACCTGTGATTCATCAATTGTTTTTCCACATGAAGTGATTAAAACTGAAATTGTAAGGATGCTTAGCATCCAATGTTTAAATTTTACCATTCTTATTTGTTTTAATTGAGTTAATAATTCCTGATTTATTAATTATTTCTATTTAGTTGAACCATGTCGAAGGCAAAGCATCATCTACAGTAATTTTTGCAGTGGCCCCTTTTTCCCAATCGAGTAAATCCGACTCAAACAGGTAAAGATCTTTATTATATGTGCTATCCCCTTCAGTTCTGATATGACAATTCATTGAGCAGCTTCCGGTACCAACATCTGTACGGCTTGTAATCTTCTGAATGTTGTGAGGTGTGGTAAAATTATAAGTCGGGAATGCATCAAAATTCAGATA
>CAYSAH010000105.1:0-8996 GCA_964428945.1 uncultured Bacteroidaceae bacterium
AGGCAGTAAGCTTTGCTGCCTGGAGGTAGATTGTATCCGCAGGCTTTTCGCTTGTACCGAATCTCAAATTGGCATCATGAATAAGTCCTTCATGATAATGCCCGGCGTCGATATGGCATTTTATACATGCCACTGCACCATCCTGCTGGTCGTAATAAAAATGAGCATCCATTCCCTTGCGCGTCATTTCAAGGGGAAAGAGGTTCTGGTGACAATGAACACAGGAGACATCCTTTGCAAAGTGCACAGCATTTTCAGGTCTCGATTTAAGGTCCCAGTTGAAAGAGGCAGAATCCTTAAATACTGCAGCATAAACATCCCGTAATCCTGTAGCTATTTTCGCCGGCAAATATCCTTGTCCCTCAGGCGGAAGATGACATTCCACGCAATGTACTATTGTTCCTGAAGCTGTATTATAATGGACCGATTGTTTCCAGGTTTCTGTTGAATGAGGATGAAGGTGGCATTTATTGCAAAATTCATCCGTCGATGTTACATGGACGACTTTATTGAATCCGAGAAGAAGAATTCCACCGATAAAAGTACCGGCAATAAGGGTCCAGATTTGAATTTGTTTGAAGATCTTAGCGGACATTAGTTAGTTTTGTAGTATAAAAAAGAAGCCTTAAAACTACAAAATTATTCCTATTATGATATTCGATCAGGAAGCGATTATCCTTATTTAGTTCGATTTTAAAAAAAGCTTATTTCCATTGTCCATTTAGGATGGCAATAAGCTCCATGTCAGCTTCAAGCACATTGTAATTTTTTAATTCACCTTTTGCGATCCAGGCATAGGACTTGTGTTCCTCAAGAGAAATGTTATCCGATTCAAGGCTGCAAACAAAAGGGATCAGTTTGATCCGGTTGAAACCATAATCGTGTATAATGGTGGGGAGCAATTGTTCAACGTTTATCCTTACATGCAATTCTTCATTGATCTCACGCTTGATGCATCTTTCCGGTGATTCACCGGGCTTAACCTTGCCACCGGGAAATTCCCATTGCAAAGGGTGTGACATCAACTCACTGCGCTGCGTTAACAGCACTTTCCCTTCTTTCATTATTATGGCACATGTTACTTCCGTCATCGTTGGAAACTTTCATTTAAGACCTGATTCAATACTGTCAAGTTGCAGAAGAAAAAACTGAGTTGACAAATCTCCAATTATTGAAGTTTAAACATCATAAATCTACGATAAAAGGAAAAATTAAAATGTATAATGGACAGCAAGGTATGGTGCTAAATAAATACAAATTGAAAATTCTTCTATTTGTTTTTAGGAAAATCGACCAGGCATTCGATGATCTTTGCATCGAAGAGATCATTCCATTTTTCCATTTCCATTGTGATCACGGCAGCACCGGCTGTTGGCAGGTTCTCTATTTCCTGTTTGAGAAAACGATTGGCAAAATGTGTAAACCCGGGGTTATGCCCAAAAATTGCAAGAGAAGTTACCTTGTCATCAATCCCGAACAGGAGTTCAGCTATCGTATCGATCTCGGGAAGGTACAGGTTTCTGTTTATATGGATCCTGTTGTCAGCCAGGTTCCAAACCTTAGCCATTATCATTGCCGTGTGCAGTGCGCGTATTGCCGGACTGCTAATAATCATTTCCGGGACCAGGCGTGCATTTTCAAGGCGCCGGGCCATATCATATGCATCGTTAACGCCACGTTCAATGAGTGGCCGGTCGATATCATTAACGATCGATTCCCAGCTCGATTTGCCATGCCGAATGATGAACAGTTTTCTTTGCATTTTAATCTTATTCTGAATATCCTGGTATAAAAGAACAATTTATCGCTACAAAAGGTTACTTGCCAGGTCAGCCAGGTAACTTCTCTCTCCCTTTACAAGGTGAACATGTGCAAATATATCCTGCCCTTTCATTCTGTCCGCCAGGTAAGAAAGGCCATTAGATTTTGTATCGAGATAGGGTGAATCGATCTGTTGAATATCGCCTGTAAAAATCAATTTTGTCCCCTCTCCTGCCCGTGTAATTATTGTTTTCACCTCGTGCGGTGTAAGATTCTGTGCTTCATCAACAATGAAGAAAACCCTGGACAGGCTTCGCCCACGGATATAGGCCAGGGGTGTAATAATCAACTTGCCTGATTGCTGCATCTCCTCGATCTTTTCATGTTCCTTGCTTTGCTCCTTGAAGCTTTGCTTTATCACTGAAAGGTTATCGAAAAGTGGCTGCATGTAAGGGCCTATTTTTTCGGAAACATCACCGGGAAGGAAACCAATATCCCGATTTGACAGCGGGACTATTGGCCTTGCGAGGAAGATCTGGGTATACAATTTGCGCTGGTGAATTGCTGCCGCCAGTGCAAGCAAAGTTTTTCCTGTTCCTGCCTTACCTGTTAATGCTACCAGCTGAACCTCAGGCCTTAAAAGCGCATCCAGGGCAAAAGCCTGTTCAGCATTCCTGGGTTCAATCCCATAGGTTTTCACCTTCTCAACCCTGTTTATTAACTTGTTAAAGGGATCATAATGTGCCAATGCACTCACCGACTCATTCCTGAAAATAAAATACTGATGGGCGACCGGATCAGTTTTGATCCCGAATTTTGACTTTGGAAGCCCTTCATAATGCTCATACAAGCCTGCGATCACCTCGGGTTTAACATCCTCACTAACTTTTACGCCTTCATATATGTCCTGGATATTCCGGACCATATCATTTTGATAATCCTGTGCCATGATCCCTAAAGACTTGGCCTTCATCCTCAGGTTTATATCCTTGGTGATCAGTATTACGGGACTACCATTCCGGTTATTGAATATGAATTCAGTTATGGCAAGTATACGATGGTCGGGGGTGTTCTCGGGGAAAGATGTCGCCAGTTTTTCGGAAGGCTTACAACCAGTGGCAATACTGAGTTTTCCTTTTCCTTTTCCCAGTAAAAGTCCACCGTTGAACAGTTTATCGCCCGATAATTTATCAAGTTCTCTCGTGAATTCACGTGCATGCAGGTTTATGGTATCATTTCCCTTCTTGAATTTATCGAGTTCTTCCAGTACGGTTATAGGAATTACAATATCATGTTCTTCGAAGTTGTGGATGCATTTGTAATCGTGAAGAAGAACGTTTGTGTCAATAACGAAAGTCTTTTTGACTTTTCCTGTTGAATTTGCCATATTTACCCCTACCTTAATCAAACTTACTTTGGGTCAAAAATAGCATTTAATAATCCCGGAGATTGATCAAATTATTCACATTAGTTCAAGTTTTAAACATAATTATTAACTATGAAAGCGGAATTTCCTGTGAACTGGATACTCACGAGGCGGAGTATCAGGAAATACAGCGATAAGATTATCCCTGATGATATAATCAATGAAATATTGAAAGCTGCAATGTATGCCCCTTCGGCGGCGAATTGTCAACCCTGGCATTTCGTTGTTTCCTCCGACAAGGAACTATTCAGGAAGATCAATGCGATTCATCCTTATTCATCCTTTCTCCGGGAAGCCAGTCATGCCATACTTGTATGCGGAGATGAGAAACTGCAACATGCTGAAGGCTACTATCTCCCAGATTGCGGCGCTGCTACACAGAATATTCTTCTGGCTGCCCATACCTTTGGGATCGGATCATGCTGGATAGGGATCTATCCGAGAAAAGAGAGGGTCAGCTCTTTTAAAGATCTTTTCAGGCTTCCTGAACATATTCTTCCTTTTGCCTTGGTGTCACTGGGTTATCCTGCTGAAGAAAAAAAATTTCCGGACAGGTGGAAACCCGGGCGAATTCACTATAATTACTGGAACGGACAAAAAGAACAAGCATGAACTACCAGGAAACTATCGATTTCCTTTTTGAAAGTCTTCCGATGTTCCAGCGATTGGGTAAGGCTGCATATAAAGCAAATCTTGATAACACAATTGCCCTTGACAATGCGTTGGGACACCCTCACCGGAAATTCAGATCGGTCCATATTGCAGGAACCAACGGGAAAGGCTCTGTAAGTCATATGCTGGCCTCTGTTTTCCAGGAAGCCGGATACAAAACAGGGCTGTATACCTCTCCTCACATGATCGATTTCAGGGAGAGGATAAGAATAAACGGGGAAATGATCGGGGAACAGCAGGTTGTGGATTTTGTTGGTTCCAATAAAGAAGTGATAGATAAAATCAAACCTTCATTCTTTGAAATGACCGTGGCAATGGCTTTTGACCATTTTGCGAGGGAGAAGGTCGATATTGCAATTGTTGAGACCGGAATGGGGGGCCGCCTGGATTCAACAAACATTATCACCCCGGAAGTTTCCGTCATAACAAGCATTTCGCTTGACCATATGGAATTTCTTGGTGAAAACGAAGCATTGATCGCAGCAGAAAAGGCCGGGATCATAAAAAATAAAATACCCTGTATAAGCGGGAAGAACACTTTGCAGGTAAATGAAGTCCTTGAAAAAGTTGCAGCAGAAAAAAATACACAACTAATCTATTCGGATCGTAAAAGGAATTTTGAATACCAGACATTTACGATCGATAACGCATCAATTTTCCACTACAGGGATCTCCTTGTCCCGGGAAAAACCAGGATCACATCTGACCTGGGAGGGGCATACCAGGGGGAGAATATCAACATCGTCCTGACGACGATTGAAACACTTAAGGAAAGGTCATGGGAAATCCCCCGCGAAGCAGTTTCCAGGGGACTGGCAGCTGTAAGAAAAAATACATCCTTGCTGGGGAGGTGGGAAATACTGGGTGCAAACCCAAGAGTTATTTGCGACACAGCACATAATGAAGCGGGTATAAGGATTGTAATGGAACAATTGCAAAATGTTCCGGCAAAAAACATCCATATTGTCTGGGGTATGGTAGGAGATAAATCTATCGAAAAGATATTACCACTTCTACCTGCGAATGCGGTTTACTATTTTACACAACCTTCAATTCCTCGTGCCATGCCAGTGGATATTATGGTGGAAAAAGCCAGGGATGCAGGTTTATCAGGTTCCAATCATAAGCTTGTTGAGGAAGCTTTTAAGGCCGCACTGAAAAATGCTGAAACCGAAGATACCATATTCATTGGAGGAAGCACCTTTGTTGTAGCTGACCTGTTACTTTACCTTCAGAATCAGGGTATGCAGAAAAACAAAAGAGCGGGGTAATACAGACTCACCATTTTACCCCTTTGCCTGTCATTTTCATCCCAAATTCAATCCGGTCATCCCAAGGAACACCTCAAAAGTTTCATTAATACCATTGTATGCTAAAAAAACCTTTAATTTGCATGACTTTTATAAAGTAAGAAAATAATCAATGAGTATGGATCTGGAAAAAATATGCAGGGAAGCAATAGAAGCAGTTAAAAAAGCCGGTTCATATATCATTGATCAGCATAAAAATAAATCCGACCGGCAGCTGGAAGAAAAAGGAAAACACAATTTCGTTACGATAGTAGATAAAACAGCTGAAGATATATTGGTAAAAGAACTTGGTAAGATAATGCCTGAAGCAGGATTTATTGCTGAAGAGGGGACCAACAATAAAAAAGGAAAGAAATACAACTGGATAATCGATCCGCTCGATGGCACAACTAACTTCATCCATGGAGCATTCCCATTTGCAATAAGTGTTGCCCTGAATGATGGCAAAATACCTGTTGTTGGTGTAATTCTTGAGCTGGGATTTAACGAATGTTTTTATGCCTGGAAAAACGGGGGTGCATTTGCAAATGGATTTCCTATTCAGGCAAGCGCAAATTTAACATTGAATCAATCTCTTATTGCCACTGGCTTTCCCTATACGAATTTTGAAAGGATGGACGACTATATGAAGACCATCGACTGGTTCATGAAAAACTCCAGGGGATTGAGAAGGCTTGGTTCTGCCGCGACCGACATTGCCTGGGTTGCCTGCGGAAGGTACGATGGTTTTTTTGAGTATGGATTAAAGCCCTGGGCTGTTGCTCCCGGAGTCATAATACTTAGTGAGGCAGGGGGTTCATGTGCTGATTTCTCCGGGGGTGAGAATTATATTTTCGGAGAGGAAATAATCTGCTCCAATGGAAAGAACCACAGAGAATTTGTTGATATTATTAAATCGATCATGAAGGTTTAATGACCAGGTTAGCGATAGTTATATTGAATTGGAACGGGATCAGTTTTTTAAAAAAATTCCTCCCTGGCTTAATAAAAACCTCTGATCTTCCAGGGGTTGAGATCATCATCGCAGATAATGACTCAAGCGACGGCTCCACTGATTTTATCAGGAGTCAATTCCCTTCAGTCCGGGTTATTGAACTGGATCAGAATTACGGATTTGCCGGAGGTTATAACAAAGCGCTTGAGCTTATCGAAGCAAGTTATTTTTTATTGCTGAATTCAGATATTGAGGTTAGCCAGGGATGGCTTGAACCCTTGATTGAATTTATGGATCAGAACATGGAAATTGCAGGATGCTCTCCAATGATTCTTGATTATAACAATAAGAACAGATATGAATATGCTGGTGCTGCCGGCGGATATATCGACAAATTTGGCTACACCTTTTGCAGGGGCAGGCTATTTAACACCATTGAAAATTTTGATAAAACCATGGAACTGCCTGTTGAGATATTCTGGACCACAGGTGCCTGCATGCTTATTCGTTCCGAAGAGTTCAGAAAAGTTTCCGGATTTGATGCCCATTTTTTTGCCCATATGGAAGAGGTCGACCTTTGCTGGAGGCTTAAAAACCTGGGCTGTAAATTTGCGATGGTTCCACTGTCCAAAGTTTTTCATGTCGGAGGAGGGACCTTGCCGAAAAGCAATCCATTTAAGACCTACCTGAATTTCAGAAACAACCTGCTTATGCTATATAAGAATTTACCTGAAAACAGGTTGAAAATGTTACTCTGTACCAGGATGTTGATGGACGGCTTGTCTGCCGGTCTCTTCCTGGCCTCCTTCAAATTCAGGGATATCGGGGCAATTATAAAAGCACACAAAAGCTACAGGAGCGACAGGAATAAGTATATTCTCTTTAGAAAAGAACAACAGTCTCTTCATGGTTATCCGGAACACCTGGATATCTATCAAAGATCCTTAGTTTTGGATTACTTTCTTAGTGGACGAAAAACCTTCGGCAGACTGAAGAATGGTTACGCAGAAAAAATGAATGCAAATAAAATCTTAAAATCATGAAAATGAAAACATATAATAAAAATCTACCGGAGTTACTGGAATCAAGTGCTGAAAAATATGAAAGCAGAAAGGCCCTGTCAATAGTCAATGGGATCTCATATACTTACCGTGAATTGTTCAATCTTTCAAACAGTATTTCAGAAAAGCTTTTCGGAGCCGGTGTTAACAAAGGAGACAAGATCTCAATAATTGGGGAGAATAGTCCCCATTGGACTGCAGCATACTTTGGAATTCAGAAAGCCGGGGGGGTCGTTATTCCTGTCCTGACAGATTTCAGCGGAAATGAGATCTACTCAATATTGGAACATGCTGAAGCAACAATCGTATTTGTTTCTGTAAAACAATCTCAAAAATTTAACAAAGGACTGCCCTCTCGCGTGAAATTCATTGTAACACTCGAGGACCTCGTAATGTACGGGTCTGGCCAGTTAAAGGAGATCCAGGGAAAAAGAGACGATGCACCAGTAAAAATTGAACCAGGTGAACCCTTGAAAACTCTAAGCTATCCTGAAATCCTGAAGGATGACCTTGCTGTAATCATCTATACATCGGGAACCACGGGACGATCAAAGGGGGTAATGCTTAGTCACGACAACCTTATTTTCGATGCCGTGCAGACCGGGACAATTCACCAGGTCGTCGAGACAGATGTCTTTTTATCTGTCTTGCCACTTGCCCATACCTATGAAAGCACTATTGGTATGATTATCCCCCTGCTTAATGGTGCCTCTGTGTACTATATCGACAGGGCACCGACTGCTTCATACCTTGGACCGGTACTTCAGCAGGTAAGGCCGACAACCATGCTTACGGTTCCATTGATCATTGAAAAGATATACAAAAGTAAGATCAAGCCCGGGATCCAGGGCTCACCTGTTACAAGGATCATGTCGAAAGCCGGGTTTACAAGAAAAATTATTCACAGGGCTGCAGGAAAAAAACTACTGGAATTCTTCGGTGGAAGGATGCGGTTTTTCGGTGTTGGTGGTGCTCCCCTTGCACCCGAGGTGGAAAAATTCCTTATAGAAGCAAAATTCCCCTATGCAATCGGATATGGATTAACAGAGACTTCGCCGATGCTTTCAGGTTTTAGTCCCTCAACAGCAGTATACAGGTCAGTTGGAACTGTTATGGAAGGCGTCGATATAAAAATTGACAATTCGGATCCAGTTACCGGGGAAGGAGAAATAATAGCCAAAGGAAGAAATATTATGCACGGCTACTATAAAAATGAAGAGGCTACCAGAGAAGTATTTAAAGATGACGGGTATTTCAGGACCGGCGACCTTGGAATGTTCAATGAAAAGGGAATCCTGTTTATAAAAGGCAGGTCAAAAAATATGATCCTTGGGCCAAATGGTGAGAATATCTATCCGGAGGAGATAGAATCTGTAATAAATGAGCAGGAATTTGTTAATGAATCACTTGTCCTCCAGATAAAAGGCAAACTCGTTGCAAAGGTTCATCTAAATTTTGAACAGCTTGAAGAAAAATTCAAGCATGCACTTGCCAGTACGCAGGACAGACAGCATGAATTAAATAAAATGGTGGAAGAAATGCTATTAGAATTAAAAGATCACGTCAACCTTCACATAAATAAGAATTCAAGACTGCAGTTGGTATTGTTACAGGTTGACCCGTTTGAAAAGACACCTACATTAAAGATCAAACGATTCCTTTACAAAGATTAAACTGAAGACAGCATAGTATCGAGGTTTTCAAACTTCATTTTATAATCTTCAATTGATCTTCTGATCAGATCAAGCGCCTCCTCTTTCTGATAAACGTGAGTGATCTGAACATCAGCGGGATTGCCGGGAAGGTCCTTATAAGTAAGAAAATAGTGTTTC
>CAYSAH010000105.1:9006-10153 GCA_964428945.1 uncultured Bacteroidaceae bacterium
GCCTGTCCACCACGCTTATTGGGACATCACTAATATCCTCAAATCCCTGGTAGAGGGCATCATTATTCAATACGGCAATGATTTTATCATCTGCCTGGTTGTTATCGATCATCCTGAATCCTCCAATTGGCCTGGCTTTCACAAGAATATCACCATGTGTGATCTCCTTTTCTGTTAGTATGCAGATATCAACGGGGTCAGAATCACCAATTATATTTAAATCACCGGTCCTTTCGCGACTCAGGTCTGCCACTTTTTCACCGCTGAAAGTTTGGGGGATGAATCCGTACAAAGCAGGAACGGTGTTGGAATATTTCTGGGGTCTGTCTATTTTAAGATAACCGGTAACCTTATCTACTTCGTACTTAACAGTATCCCTGGGAACCATTTCGATAAAACATGTTACCAGTTCAGGGGCACCATCACCAATATCCACGCCATGCCAGGGGTGGGACTTATAGCGTAAACCCATTAATCTTCCAATGGGGTCCATTAATTTATTCGACATCGTAATTGTATTAATTCAAGTTAACAATCAAGTAACAGTTTAGTTGTTCTTTCAAGTGCATTTTTTCGACTTCCTTTCAGCAAAATATGGAAGCCGGTGGGACAAAAATTCTTAAGGTGATCGATACACTGCTCCAATCCTGGAAAGAACCTGAAAGGAAAATGTGATCCCTCACCAAGTCCAAAGAATATTTCGCCAACAAGAATTACCTGCTCAAGTTTTGAATCTCCAAGTAACTTGAGAATTTCCCTGTGTTCATCCCTGGCTTCCTTACCAAGTTCCAGCATATCCCCAAGGATAACCATTTTCTTTGAATGATCATGCTTGACAAATTCCTCGATAGCGAGCCTCATACTCGTAGGATTAGCATTATAAGCGTCCATGACCAGGGTATTGGACTTTCCTTTTACTATCTGTGACCTGTTATTATCAGGCTGATATGCAGCGATCGCTTCTGAGATTGCGTCAGGTCCGACACCGTAAAACACACCTGCAGCAGCAGCTGAAAGCATATTTATAAAATTATACTCGCCATACATATCTGAGTGAAGGTCATATTTCCTTCCTCCCGAGGTAAAAGAACCTGAAATCCCCGCTCCTGATCCCGAATACGTTCCAATGACATCGCAAGAAGCATCT
>CAYSAH010000106.1:0-10125 GCA_964428945.1 uncultured Bacteroidaceae bacterium
CCTTTCCAGGCAGGAAATTGAATCTGTAAATTATAATTATGCTGATCTTCGTATGATGACCAGAATTTACAATCCGGAGATACTGAAAGATGGCTGGAATTACACCGCGGAAGGCGAACCATTCTTCTATATTTCGAACCCTGCAACAGGACTTTGGGCAACGAGGGATAAATTTAACTCCTAGATCATAATGAAAGTAATAATCGATGACAAGATCCCCTTTATTAAAGGCGCACTGGAAAAAGTGGCTGAGGTAGTTTATATGCCTGGAAATAAGATCGGGTCAGAGTTCATCAAGGATGCGGATGCCCTGATCATCCGCACAAGGACAAAGTGTAACCGGCAGCTCCTGGAGGGATCATCCGTTAAATTCATTGCTACTGCAACCATTGGATTTGACCACATCGACACCGAATACTGCAATAAAAACGGCATTCACTGGACCAATGCACCAGGATGTAACTCTTCATCGGTTGAACAATATATAGTTTCTGCAATGCTTTACCTTGCGAACATGCAGGGTTTTGAATTCAGTAAAAAAACAGTTGGGATTATCGGTGTGGGAAATGTAGGATCAAAAGTAAGCAGGGCTCTCAAAGTCCTTGGTTGCAGGGTATTGCTTAACGATCCACCAAGGGCAGCTGCTGAGGGAGCGAAGGAATTTACCGAATTGGATGATATGCTGGCCAAATCGGATATCATAAGCATGCATGTTCCCCTTACTGAATCAGGTCAATATAAAACCCTTGGTATGGCGGATGGCTCATTCTTTCAGAAAATGAAAAATGGCGCAGTATTTATAAATACAAGCAGGGGAGAGGTTGTGGACGAAAAAGCCCTTAAAGAGGCTGTAAGATTGGATAAATTATCAGATGTTATTCTTGATGTATTTGAAAACGAGCCCCATGTTGATAAGGAATTATTAAGCATGATAACTATTGGCACTCCTCATATTGCAGGTTATTCTTCTGATGGAAAAGCAAATGGGACAATGATGAGCATTAGGACATTGAGTCGTTTTTTTAGGCTTGGAGCAGATGAATGGACCCCCTCTGATATCCCGATGGCAGGTAGCAGAGAGATCCTGGCAGATGGATCGGAAGCCGAGCCTCTGGACCTTATTTCCGAAGTTTATGCGAAAACATTCAGTGTACAGGAGGATCACGACAGGTTTATGGATAACATGGACAGGTTTGAGAACCTGAGAGGCGATTACAGGGTCAGGCGTGAGCCATCTGCATACAGTGTGAGAATTTTTAACGATGACGGTTTATATCGTTCAATTTTTGAGGGATTAGGATTCAATGTAATAGGAGATTCTTGTTTCTGATTTGCACAAACAATCCTATGAGTTGTTACTTCGCTTGTAAAAGCTCATACTGATAGAGTTTTGAGTAGTATTGGATCAATATAAATTATTAATAGTTACAGGAAATATGTAATTACTTTAAAAAAGAACAATAAAAGATGAAAGCTAAAGCAGACATTGGCCTGATTGGCCTGGCAGTTATGGGTGAGAACCTGGTATTGAATATGGAACGCAATGGTTATACTGTTGCTGTTTATAACAGGACCGTTGAAAAAGTTGAAAAATTCGTAAATGGCAGGGGAAAAGGTAAAAAATTTATAGGTGCAGGTTCTATTGAGGAATTTGTCAATTCACTTGAACGGCCACGTAAGGTTATGATGCTCGTTAAGGCCGGACAGGCAGTCGACGACTTTATTGAGCTTTTACTGCCCTTTCTTGAGCCAGGTGATATTATTATTGATGGTGGAAATTCACACTACCCTGATACGATCCGGAGGACAAAATATGTTGAAAGCAAAGGCATGTTGTTTATAGGAACAGGTGTTTCAGGTG
The DNA here is from genome assembly GCA_964428945.1 of uncultured Bacteroidaceae bacterium. GTDB lineage: Bacteria > Bacteroidota > Bacteroidia > Bacteroidales > M55B112. Next base: position 1,862 of record CAYSAH010000106.1, read on the forward strand.
GGGAAGAAGGCGCATTGATGGGACCCTCAATTATGCCCGGGGGATCCAAAGCAGCCTGGCCTCATGTAAAGGAAATATTCCAGGCCATATCCGCTAAAGTTGAGGATGGTTCACCCTGCTGCGACTGGGTAGGAAACGATGGTGCCGGTCATTTTGTAAAAATGGTTCACAATGGAATTGAATACGGTGATATGCAACTAATCAGCGAGGCTTATAACCTGATGAAGAATCTGCTGGGTATGAATGCAGATGAAATGCACGAGGTATTCAAAGAGTGGAACAAAGGCGAACTGGACAGTTATCTTATTGAGATAACCAGGGATATCCTTGCCTATAAGGATGAAGATGGTGAGCCGATCGTAGAAAAGATTCTTGATTCTGCAGGACAGAAGGGGACCGGGAAATGGACTGGCATTGAGGCTCTGAACTTAGGTATTCCCTTGACACTTATTGGGGAGGCTGTATTTGCAAGGTGTCTTTCTTCTTTAAAAGATGAAAGGGTGGCTGCGTCAAAGGTGCTTCACGGACCGGTTCCAAGCTTCAACGGAGATAAAAAGGCTTTTATTGAGGATATCAAACAGGCCCTCTTTGCTTCAAAAATAGTTTCTTATGCGCAGGGTTATACCCTGATGAAAGAGGCAGCCAAAGAGTATGGATGGAAACTCAATTATGGTGGAATCGCTTTGATGTGGAGAGGTGGCTGTATCATCAGGTCTGTTTTCCTCGGTAAAATAAAAGAAGCTTTTGATAAGAATAATGACCTTTCAAACCTTTTGCTGGCGCCCTATTTCAAGGAGAAAGTTGAAGCTGCACAGTCAGGATGGAGAAGGGTTGCTGCAACAGCATTGTCAAATGGTGTTCCGGTTCCTGCATTTACGACGGCTTTAAATTATTTTGACGGATACAGATCTGCACAGCTGCCAGCAAATATGTTACAAGCCCAGCGTGATTATTTCGGTGCACATACCTACGAACGTATTGATAGGCCGAGAGGTGAATTTTTCCATACGAATTGGACTGGAAGAGGAGGTGATACAGCATCTTCAACTTATAATGTATAGTTGATCACCGGGCATTGTTAAGAGGCTTCCTGAACTCGTGTCAGGCAGTTCTACATTTGTTAGAAATGTTCCCGGGGCTCAGCACAGGTGGCCAACACCGTGTCTTAATTCGTTCTGGTGAAGCATACCGGTTATTTAACTCAATTTGATGAACTCTTAGTTGGCGCAAGGACCTGCTTAGTTCTTGTAAGCTTGTCTATTGTGTTCGGATAAGGGATTCACTTTACCTGTGTCAGGTTATTAAGTCCACCTGTTTGTCTGGATAGGATAAGCAGGAGACTGTTAACCTTCTCAGCAGCACCTGAGGCTAATTAATGGCCGAAAGCCACCTAATCTCTTGTTAGTTTCTCAGCAGACCTGAGAACACCGCGCATAGAGAGTTGCCATAACTTTGGAAAGTAGCGGCTGAAAAATGCCATTACTTTTCCCATTGGTGAGAGTATTGATATAAATTTCCGCCATTTCACATTTCTGAGTATAAGCCTTGCAACTTTTGTCGGGGATTGCTGTATCCATCCCGGTCGGTCCTGTATGGGCCTTATGGTGCCGTCGGGCCCTATAGCCATTTTATCGGGATCGTTCTGTGTAAAGCCCACATATATGATCCCGATATGGACTCCTTTGCCGCTCATTTCGGTTTTTAAGGATTGGGCAAGTGCCGTCAGGGCCATTTTACTCATACTGTAAACGGATGATCTGGGTATTCCGTGCATTCCTGCAAGCGAGGAAATAAATACGATGCTTCCTTTCGATTTTTTTATATAAGGAAGTGCTGTACGGGCGGCAATAAATGGACCCATTGCATTTACTTTCATAACATTATAAAGCACCTCATCACTCGTATCCTCGATCAGTCCATAGGAACTCAAACCAGCGTTTAAAATCAGAACATCCAGGCGTCCAAACCTGGCTATAATGGATTCCAGCGCTTCCTCACAGGCCTTGCTATCAGATACATCAGCAACGATCTCCATTAGTTCTCCCCCATATTTCCCAAGTTCTGCAGCTGTTTGCTTTAGGTAAGTTTCATTCCTTCCGTTAATAACCACTTTGGCTCCGGATTTTAATAATTCGATGGCACATGTCTTTCCTATTCCTTTGCTTGAGCCTGTAACAAAAACCACTTTATTGAGAAGTTTGCCCATATCTCTAAAATTATTGTGTACGCTTTAAAAGTAAATAAGATTATTTAAATTAGGGGGTCATTAACTAACTAAATCTATATCCATGAAAACTTATTTTAAATTATCACCCTTCATTACACTGGCGCTTTCATTTTTATTGTTTACCGTAAATATATGGGCCGAAGTTAAACTCCCAAAAGTTATAGGCTCGAATATGGTATTACAGCGGGACCAGGAAGTAAAGATCTGGGGTTGGGCTACCGCCGGTGAAAAGGTAACTGTTTCCTTCAATGGACAAAAAGTGTCTGCAAAAACAGACAAAGCCGGAAAGTGGATGGTCATACTGTACCCAATGAAGGCTGGTGGTCCCTTTGAAATGATCATAAAAGGAAAAAATACGATTATCCTGAGCAATATTTTGTTGGGAGATGTGTGGATCTGTTCCGGGCAATCCAATATGGAATGGGTGGTTTCAAATTCCAATAATTCCGGAGATGAGATACTGGCTTCGAATTATCCCAAGATAAGGTTGTTTACTGTGCCCAAAAATGTTCAGTTGGTACCTGTTGAGGACATCCCTTCCGGTGAATGGAAGGAATGCTCACCTGAAACCGTTGCGAGTTTTTCTGCCGTGGGCTATTTTTTTGGCAGGGATATTTATAAGGAGACAGGTATTCCGGTTGGGCTGATCAGTACAAGCTGGGGAGGTACCAATGTGGAGACCTGGACAAGCAGGGAAATGGCCGAAAACGATCCTGTCATGAAAGAAGCTATAAAGGATTTAAATGAGATAAGTGCGGAAAAATTGATCGAGCAGGCGGAGAAAAAAAGACTCGGCATAATTGCTTCACTTGGAGAACTTGGAGTAGGAATAGTTGATGATGTTGCTGGTTGGGCGGAGGAAGTGATTGATCTGTCTGCATGGAAAACCATGAAAGTACCCGGATTGTGGGAGAACCAGGGATTGGATGGAGTTGACGGGGTGGTATGGTACCGTAAAACATTCAATTTGAATGAGAACCAGGCTGGCAAAGCGATAGTGCTGAACCTTGGAGCAATCGACGACAGTGACCGGACCTGGTTAAACGGCAAGGAGGTCGGTAAAACCATGGATGCGTATAGTGCCGCAAGGATTTATACTGTTGAACCTGAGCTCCTGAAAGAAGGTGAAAACATGATAGCAGTAAGGATCGAGGATTACCGTGGAGGTGGCGGATTCTGGGGCGATCCCGAAGCAATGTTCATAAAAACAGATGAAGGTAAAATCCCGCTTGCCGGTGATTGGATATACAGGGTCTCAGCATCGAACTTCGATGTTAGCTTTCAATCCTATATATCACCAAATTCAAAACCGACACTCCTGTATAATGGAATGATAAATCCATTGATCAATTTTTCCGTTATTGGTGCCATCTGGTACCAGGGTGAATCCAACGCTTCACAGGCTAATCGTTACAGGACCTTGTTTCCGGACATGATAAAGGATTGGAGAACAAAATGGAATAATCCTGATCTGGGATTTTATTTTGTCCAGCTGGCCAATTTTATGGCGCCAAAGGAGGAACCTGTGGGTAGCGAGTGGGCTGAATTGCGCGAAGCACAGTCGATGGCACTTTCACTGCCAAATACAGGAATGGCTGTTATCATCGATATTGGTGAAGCTGCGGATATTCATCCGAGAAATAAGCAGGATGTTGGAAAAAGGCTTGCATTGTCCGCCTTGCATCAGACCTATGCCAAGGACCTTGTGTATTCTGGTCCGGTGCTAAAAAATTTGGAAATCAAGGACAAATCTGTGGTTCTGGAATTTGACCCTATGGGCAGCGCACTTGTTGTGAAAGATAAGTACGGATATGTTAAGGGATTTGCGCTTGCAGGCCAGGACCAAAAATTTTATTGGGCCATGGGTGTACAATACAATAACATGATCTATCTGAGAAGTGATCAGGTTGATGCCCCGGTGGCAGTTAGATACGCATGGGCTGATAATCCAGACGATGCAAATATTTACAATTCAGAGGGATTGCCAGCTTCCCCGTTTAGAACTGATGACTGGCCAGGTCTTACTTTTGGAAAATAGGCCTTGCACTTTAAGACCGTACAGGGATAAAAAGGATGGTCTGAAAACAAAAAAGCCGTTTCTGAAGAAGAAACGGCTTTTTTGTTAATAATTATTTTTACCCGTTGAAACCTGTTTTACGTGTATAGCTTGCCTGGGCATTAATGTAATAGGCTTTATACTTGATATAATGATTACCTTTCTTATACTCCCAATGTACATTATGTGCCTTATATATCTTTCCGATACATGCTTCAAATATCAGTGTATAGTTGATCCCTGTAACTCTTTCCGCTTCAAGGATATTCTTAAACTCGACACTGCGATCAGCAAAGTGACCAATAACAGGCAGTGTGTATTTCTTTTGGGCACGTTTCTTTTTAGCACCTTCATTTACAATAGCAAACTTCCTTGGAGGACCTTCATGTTTGTGGGCCATAATATTAGTTGTTTGATTTCTCTGAGTAAAAATAGAAAAAATTATTTACACATCTATTACGCATTATTCACATTATTTGTTGCTTAACAATTTATTACTTAAAAAAGGTTCAGTGTTATTTTAGCTAAAATTGTGTAAGCTGAAGAGATAATTCTATATTTGAAACTTCTGCAAATTCATTTATGAAGACACTTATAGCATATTCAACAACACTTGGGTGCACTGAACAATGTGCCAGCAAATTAAAAGAAGATCTCGGCCCGGATGTTGATATGTACAGGATTTCCAGGCGACGGAAAATAAATTTCGAGCAGTACAGTACGGTAATTATAGGGGGATCAATACATGAAGGTATGATTCAGCACGCTGTTCGTAAATTTTGTGAAGAAAATCTCCAGGTACTGTTAAAGCTGGAGGTTGGCTTATTTATTTGTTGCGTTGACCCTGGCGAGAACGAGAATGAATTGCTTAAGATGGTCTATCCGAAAGATTTGCTCGAACATGCTCTTGCCAAGAGCTATTTTGGAGGAGAATTGAATTTCAAAAAGATGAATCTTATGCAAAAGATCATGACGCGTAAAAAAGAGCGCCTTGCGGTTATGCCCGAGATTGATTTTGACAGGATTCTTTCTTTTGCCGAAAAACTTCAACAGAGGAACGCCTGAATGGATGAAGGGTTTAACATTCAAACGGTTATAGAAAATAATGCTATTCTGAAGAATTAATTTATGTTACTTATCCACTGTTCAGAATCGGTTACAATGAATCTTTAAATTTCAATTTTTCCACTAAATACTTTCCTTACTGGTCCAGTCAGAAAAATATTGGAAAATCTGTTTTTGGCAGAGTCATATATAAATTCCACTTTAAGATCGCCGCCCCGGGTTTTTACCACGACCCTGTCTGAAATCCTGTCAGATTCGATCGAAGCAGCAATTGCTGATGCAGTTACTCCTGTTCCGCAACTGAGTGTTTCTGCTTCAACACCCCTCTCATAGGTGCGAACCTTAATATGCGATTCCATGATCTCTACAAAATTAACGTTTGTTCCGCCGGTAAAATAGCGGTCATATCGTAATTTCCTTCCTTCAGTTAATATATCGAGATTGTCAAGGTCCGACACGAATCTAATCAGGTGTGGAGACCCGGTGTTGAGAAAAATTCCCAGGTCAAGGGATTTAATCTCCTTAACATCATTGAGCCCCAGTTTAACTTCGTTATCAGGAAGCATCAAAGCAGTGTGAAGTCCGTCAGAGGCTTTAAATATACATCCTTTGTCTATCCACCCGGACGCTTGGGCAAACGAGGTGATGCATCTTCCCCCGTTTCCGCACATACTTCCTGGCTTTCCATCGGAATTGTAAAAATCCATGAAGAAGTCATATTTGGCAGACTCTTCCAGGATGATCAATCCATCAGCTCCGATACCAAGATGCCGGTCACACAAAAATGAAATCATTTCAACAGAATGGTCAAATCTGCCATTCTTTCTGGAATCTACCAGAATGAAATCATTTCCGGTTCCGTGGTATTTCGAAAATTCTAAAGTCAATTAGTTTTATGGTTAAAAAAGGTTAAATGCATTTCAAAATTACAATAATTTTGATTTTTAATTTGTTAAACACTGTAATATTGCTGAATCTCTTAGGATTGATTAATGTTAATTAACTATCAGATTGTTTTAAAAGTGCTAATTTTGTGAATTATGAAAGCGAGAAGAATATTAGGATTATTTGGTTTTACACTTTTATCGGCACTTGTTGCTGTTATTGTTTATGCTAAATTTTTTCAGCCGGAAGCAAAATATATTGAGATTGATGCTGTTCCTGCAGCCAGGCAGGTAAATTTTCCGGCAGCGGGTTCAGGATCTGCAATGGATTTTACAACTGCAGCTGAATCTACTGTGCATGCTGTAGTTCATGTTAAAACAACTGCATTCAGAGAGACCCAGGTTAATCCTCTGTATGAGTTCTTTTTCGGAATAACACCCGATGGAGAATCACAGCCTTTACTTGGTTTTGGTTCAGGTGTAATTATAGATGAGGACGGGTATATTGTTACAAATAACCATGTCATAGAGGGATCTGATGAGATCCAGGTTACACTGAACGATCGGCGTGAATTCAAGGCAACTTTGATTGGTGTAGATCCAACTACTGACCTTGCACTGCTTAAAATAAATGAAAAGGGCCTTCCAACCATAAAATATGGTGATTCCGATAATCTTAAATTGGGTGAGTGGGTCCTCGCGGTTGGGAATCCATATAATCTTACATCAACTGTTACTGCGGGTATCGTAAGTGCAAAGGCAAGGAATATAAATATACTTCGTAATACTTTTTCCATCGAATCCTTCATTCAAACCGATGCTGCTGTAAATCCGGGTAATAGCGGTGGAGCACTTGTAAATACATATGGAAAGCTTGTAGGCATTAACACTGCAATTGCCTCCAGAACTGGTAATTATACCGGTTATTCATTTGCTATCCCTGTTAGTATCGTTGAGAAAGTAGTTGAAGACCTGATGGAATTTGGGGAAGTTCAGCGTGCTATTCTTGGTATAACAATTGCAGATGTTACTTCACAACTTGCAGAGGAAAAGGGACTTGATGATACCAAGGGTGTATTTGTTACAGATCTGACTGAGAATGGAGCAGCAAGGGAAGCCGGGATTAAGCAAGGGGATGTTGTTTTATCAATAAATGATATCCCTGTTAATAGTGTATCGGAATTACAGGAGCAGGTCAGCAAATACCGTCCCAACGACAGGGTTAAGGTAGTTTTAAAAAGAAAGAGTGATCTGAAACAATTTGATGTACTTCTGCGTAATATGGAGGGCAGTACCGATATCGTCAGATCGAACGAGATCATAGAGGTTCTTGGAGCATCCTTTGAGGAATTAACAAGTAGTGAAAAACGAAACCTTGGAATTTCAAATGGAGTAAGGGTTTCGGAACTACGCCCCGGGAAATTTATGAAAGTTGGCATTAAGGAAGGATTCATTGTAACTTCTGTAAACAAAAAGGCAGTTAACAGTGTTAAAGAGATATCGGATTTACTTCGCGGAGTTGACGGAGGGGTAATTATTGAAGGAGTTTATAATGATGGATCTAAATCATACTATGCTTTTGGGATGTAATTTTATACCAAATTAGCATTTATGCTCGTTACAATAAAGAAGACCTTTCAACAGGTCTTCTTTATTTTTTTGTTATTTATATTGACTGTAAATAAAATAGGTAATACATTTGCAGCGTTTTAATTTTCAATTTTTAAAATCTAGGAGGAATAAATGAGACAGTTAAAGATCACTAAATCCATTACCAATCGTGAAAGTGCATCCTTGGATAAGTATTTGCAGGAAATTGGTAAGGAGGAGTTGATTACTGTTGAGGAAGAAGTGGAATTGGCACAACGGATCAAAAAAGGTGACCGACAGGCTCTGGAAAAACTAACCAGGGCTAATCTCCGTTTCGTAGTCTCAGTAGCTAAACAGTATCAGAACCAAGGACTTAGTCTGCCCGACTTAATCAATGAAGGAAATCTTGGTCTGATAAAAGCAGCTGAAAAATTCGATGAAA
>CAYSAH010000107.1:0-10115 GCA_964428945.1 uncultured Bacteroidaceae bacterium
GAAGCTTCCGGCGGACCAACCGACACCGCCTATCTCTTTGATGAATTTATTGATATGATCGAAGAAAGGAAAAGCTGAGATTGCAAAGCGCCTTCCTTCTGGCAAATATTGAATCCCTTCTGATGGATCTCCCTGGAGGTCCGGGTCTGTATACAAATTAATCCTGCCTGGTGGAACAAGTATTTTGTTATACATGGTATGATTTCAGCCTGAAGATGGGCATGAAATTACGGAAGAAGGGCAATGCCAGTTTGGTTGGATGCTGACTTGCAGTAAACTCCCCATTTCCTGCACTAAATATAGTAGCGTAAGGCAGTTATCCTGGCGGAAGAATTAAGCGTTCCCCTAATGAACCTTCTCCAGGATGGCGAACATCCCTTCACTGAAAACATCCTCCACGTCCTGTTCGGATCCCCCGTTGCTTCCTACGATCATTTTCGCCATTCCGAAGTACATGGTCCGGATTTATTCATAAGTTCCGGAAGACACGGCCGGAAGATTCTCTTCGTTGGAGGATTTCTACTGAATACAGGGGGAATTGCCCCAAAGAATGAAGAGCTTGTATGAAATTTTACCCGCATAGAAAAAAAATCCGTTAACCTTTTCCCCCCGGTCGGTAGTAATGTATAAAGAGACAGCAACGATGAAGCAGGATAGAGTGAACTATGCGGGCGTTAGCGATTCATTTTCAAGTGAGATTGAAGCGTTTTCAGGTGAGATCGAAGCATTTTCAGGTGAGATCGAAGCATTTTCAAAATATAATGACGCGAATTCACTTGAAAATGACGCGATGTGTCCTGAAAATGAACCCATACGTCTTGAAAACACCTTGAAAACGCATGAAAATGACCTGATCTGTGGTGAAAATGAACTGATTTGTCACGTAAATGCACCGTAATCAGCGCTATCAAAGGGATTTTCAAAATTTAAACCCAATAAAATGACAACATTAAGAAGATTAAAGGACCTGGCTCCGTAACCGTACACCAACAATACAGTCCTCAATTCACCTACTTCCTGATCTGGCCATTACCGTAGATAACATATTTGGTAGTTGTGAGTTCTTTCAGTCCCATTGGGCCACGTGCATGTAATTTTTGTGTGCTTATACCGATCTCTGCACCGTAACCGAACTCAAAGCCATCGGTAAACCTGGTGGAGGCGTTTACATACACTGCAGCTGCATCCACCCTGTCGAGAAAATACTGTGCGCTTCCGTAATCACTGGTTACTATTGATTCGGAATGTGATGTACCATAAGTGTGAATGTGATCGATAGCCGCTTTCAATGAATCGACTACCTTCACACTCATGATATAATCCAAATATTCCATTCCCCAGTCTTCTTCTGTTGCAGCCTTTGCAGCAGGGAGCATATTGCAAACCTGCTCATCTCCCCGAAGCTCAACCTTAGCTTCTATCAGGGCCTGACCAATCAATGGAATGGCCTTTGCAGCGATATCCTTGTGGATCAGGAGACTCTCAGCGGCATTGCATACGCCCGGGCGATGTGTTTTGGCATTTACCACGATATTCTTTGCCATCTCCAGGTCTGCTGAAGCATCCACAAAAACATGGCAATTACCGACTCCGGTTTCTATAACAGGAACCGTACTGTTTTGAACCACTGCCTGGATAAGTCCTGCTCCGCCGCGCGGAATAAGTATATCGAGGTAGAGATTCAGTTTCATCAGCGCATTGGCACTCTCACGCGTGGTATTGGTAACAAGCTGTATCATATCGGGATCAAACCCAAGGTCTTCGATCACCTCCCTGAAAATATTCACAATAGCGAGGTTTGAATTGAATGCTTCCTTACCTCCCCTTAGAACGCAAACATTTCCGGTCTTTATGCACAGTCCGCCCACATCAGCAGTAACATTAGGCCTGGATTCATAGATCACCCCGACAACGCCAAGGGGTACCCGCTTTTTTCCGATCATCAAACCATTCGGACGTTTTTTCATTTCCAGCACCTCACCGATCGGATCTTCCAGGCCTGCGATCTGTAAAAGCCCTTCAGATATTCCCCTGATCCTGTCTTCAGTGAGTGTAAGGCGGTCAACGATTGCCCCTTTAAGTCCCATTGCCTCTGCGTTTACAAGGTCCTTTTTGTTTTCAAGTAAAATGGCACTGCTATTTTCTATAAGTTTTCGGGCAACACCCTCAAGAATAGCATCCTTTTCACCTGTTGCCAGGTGGGCCAGTTCAAATGAGGCTTTTTTCGCCCTTTTTCCTATTTCAATGATCTCTTTCATTTAACAATTTGATTTATGCCTGCCGGGTGGCTTTTAAATACGTGGATTCACTTACAAAAAAGGTTCCCTGGTCTTTCCCTTCAATAATATCAATGAGCATCGATGGCTCGGTGCCTTCAGCAATTACCGTGTCTATGTTTTTTTCCCTGCATAATTCAGCAGCCTGTATCTTGGTGATCATCCCACCAGAACCAAAACGGGATTTGCCGTCGAGGATTACATCCTTCAGTTCATCATTCGGATTCAACACGGTGGAAACAAGCCTTGCATCATCATTAAGGCTTGGATCGGCAGTGAAAACACCGTTTGTATTGGTCAGGATGATCAGCAGATCGGCATTCACAAGAATGGCCACCATTGCAGAGAGCATGTCATTATCTCCAAACTCAATTTCCTCGGTAGCCACTGTATCATTTTCATTAATGATAGGTATGACCTTCATTGCCAGGAGATGATTGATGGTATTCCTGGCGTTGGTCCTTCTAAGGGTGTTTTCGATTCCGTCCCTGGTGAGCAGCACCTGGCCAATGATTTTATTATATTCATTGAAAAAGGTGTCATACATTCTCAATAATGCGGCCTGTCCGATTGCTGCAAGGGCCTGTTTCTCAACTACAGTTTGTGGTTTATCGTTAAAATTCATTTTTCCCATTCCTGCGCCAACAGCACCTGATGAAACAAGGATCACTTCCTTACCTGAATCATGTATCTGTGATATCACACTTGTAAGCCTTTCCAACCTTAAGAGGTTGATTTTGCCATTTTCATGGGTAAGTAAGGCAGTACCTACTTTAACGATTATCCTTTTTTTATCTTTTAATAGCTCCCTGTGTATCATATTATTATTCCGGCTAAATCGGAGGAGGATATATTAAGTCCTCACAGTGTTCCATGAATCTCTCCTGCGTTAATATTCAAATTTCTTCAATTTTTCAAATACCTCTTCCAGTGGTTGAATGTATACTGACTTCAATACCTTTTCCATTTTTGCATTTATCCTGTCCAGACCCGGGTTCCCGATGCTCCCGATATGTGTATATTCACTTGCTGTACCTGGCTTATAGCTTCCGGATTCTATCTCCTCCGCTACTTCCCTGTAGGCATCCCGGAAGGATTTGCCCTCCATAACCTTGGCATTTACAACTTCAACAGAGAAGATATACCTGTATTTTTCGTCAATAAGAATATCTTCCCTGGGCTGCATACTTGAAACCATCAGTTTCATCATTAAGAGGCACTGTTTCACTTTTTCAATTCCTGGAATCAGGATCTCCTTGGTAAGCTGAAAATCGCGGTGATAACCGGAAATCAGATTTGACGTCAATGCGTTTATCGTTGAAGGGAGTTGGATCACGGTATTGCAGTGTGCCCTGATCAGTTCGAGCACATCGGGGTTCTTCTTATGGGGCATGATGCTGGACCCGGTGGTCAGTTCATCAGGAAAGCTTATAAAATTCATCTCCTGGCTCATAAAAAGTATCATATCTGAGGCAAGCCGGGATAAGGTTGAGGCTATAGCACTCAATCCGAAGGCAAATGTTGCTTCCAGTTTTCCCCGGCTGAGCTGTGCAGAAACTGAGCTTACCAGGAGGTCACTGAAACCGGCAAGTTCAGCCGTCAAATCCCTGTCAACAGGAAAAGAAGTACCATACCCTGCTGCAGAACCAAGTGAATTCTGGTCAATAACTTTAAGTATGCCTTCAGTAAGTTTAAGGTCGCTTACAAGAGTTTCCGCATAGGCCCCAAGCCACAGGGCGATCGAAGATGGCATTGCAACCTGGGTATGTGTATATCCCGGGATAAGGATATGTGAATAATTTCCGGCCTGGTCTGTCAGAGTTTCAAACAATTCACTTACCTGTCCGATCACCTTTCTCAGCTCCTCCTTCATGAACAGCTGCATAGCGACCATTACCTGGTCATTTCTCGAACGGCCGGTATGAATCTTTTTTCCGGTTTCTCCAAGCTTTGAAACAAGATAATTTTCGAGATGACTATGTATATCCTCATCTTCAGGATTTAATTTAAAAGAGGCTTTGCATGTTTCAGGGTAATAAGCTGCAAGTTCATCAGCCAGCAACCTGGTCTCGGTGCCTGATAAAATCCCGGTCCTCCCAAGCATGATCACGTGGGCAATTGAAGCTATAATGTCGAAAGGGGCAAGGAGCCTGTCGAATGAAGGATCATTTCCGATGGTAAACTTCAAAACATCTTCGCTGGTTTTTTTATCTTTTTCCCACAATTTCATAATTCCACTTTTACGATCCTTTTTATTATCTCTGTGTACATTTCAATGGCATCCATAATTTCAGCTTCATATATGTATTCATTGGCTGTGTGAGACCGTGCAGAGTCTCCGGGGCCGATCTTCACAGAGGGAAAATCAAGCAGGGCCATATCAGACAATGTTGGTGATCCAAAAGGTTTCAGGCCAAGATCAGTCAGGATCCCGAATACAGCATGCTTTCCGTCAAGGAAAGAACTTCTTAGTCGCATTGACCTTGGAGTTAATTCAGCCTTACATTGGGCTTTTAATATTTCAAGGAGGCGCTCATTTGAATACTGGTCATTGCTCCTTACATCGATAACGAATTCACACCTGGCCGGAATAACGTTATGTCCGGTACCGGAATTTATCATTGTAACATTTATTGAAGGGTCCCTAAGCCATAAGGAATGCTCTGAAAAGCTTATTTTCCTAAGCCTGTCAATGTCTCCAATTGCTTCGTAAATTGCATTAATCCCTTCATCTCTCGCAGCATGCCCTGCTGTTCCTTTTGCGATTGCATCAACTACCATAAGTCCGCGTTCAGCGACAGCAGCCTGCATTCCGGTTGGCTCACCAATGACTGCGAATTTTAAGGATCGCAATTGAGGGATCACTGCGGAGATACCATTTGATCCGCTTACCTCCTCCTCTGCTGAGATCAGCAGAACCACGCTGTCAGCCAGGCCATTATCTGCCAGGTTCTTATAGGCAGCGATCAATGATACAAGTGATGCACCAGCGTCGTTGCTTCCCAGTCCGGTGATCATTCCATTATGTACAAGCGGAAGAAATGGATCGGATCTCCACCCCTCTCCGGGAGCAACGGTATCGATATGTGAATTCAGGAGTATAGATGCCTCGGAAAGGTCGGTGCCGGTATTTACAAGCAGATTATTCCTGATCCTTGCAACACTCAGTCCCTCCTTCTTTAACCATTTATAAAGAAAACCTGCACGGGTATCCTCTTTCCTGCTCAGGGAAGGAATTGCAAGCATCTGCACTAAAAGGTTTATATATTTTTCCCCTTTGATCATTTCAGACCACTGATTCCGGCGTGTGATGTGATGATTCCCTTAATGAGTGCTGAACTCAGGCCATAATGCTCCATTTCATTGAGTCCTGCAATAGTGCAACCCATTGGTGTTGTTACTTTATCTATCTCCTGTTCAGGATGGTTCCCGGTACTTAAAAGTATCTGGGCCGCTCCTTTGGCGGTTTGTGCAGCAATTTTCCCGGCATCCCCGGCATGAAATCCGATCTGGATTCCTCCCTGGGTTTCAGCACGGATGAAGCGCAGAAAAAAAGCGATCCCACATGCGGCAAGAATAGTCGCAGCAGGCATAAGTTTTTCTAGGATGATCATTGTGGATCCCATTGGTTCAAAAATCTTTTCAATGATCACCTCTGCATTCGGATCGTTACCGGCGATGCAAGTCATTGATTCCCCAAATTCAACGGCAGTATTGGGCATAATTCTTACAACAGGAACCTTACCTCCTGTCCATGTTTCTATCTCGCTTATCGATACTGCTGATACCACGCTAACCAGTATGTGTTTTCCCTGCTCCAGGAAGGGAACTATCTCTGAAAAAACATCCTCTGCCTGGCCAGGTAAGACAGCAAGAATGATTATCTCGCTCTCTTTTACCAATTCAGTGTTATTCTCCATAACTGTGATACCAAGCTGGCTGAAATCCTTCAGAAGGTCCTTCTTCCGACGGCTGATCCTGATATGATTTCCGCTATATCCACCGTGATTAACCAATCCACGTGCAATGGCTCCGCCAATATTTCCGGCTCCTATAATTCCTACTTTTTTCATTTGTTGATGTATTGCTTACAGGTGCTTATTTGAACCTGTGAATATTTTATACTACCTGTGAATAATGCGGGTCCCTATTTTCAGGCATCCTTCTTCATTTTTTAATCCTTAAGCTCACTGCTTGTATCATTCTTACAGTCTTATATCCAATTTATCACTTTCCTCCATTCTTCAGGTGCCATATTTTTTGCTGAGTTGCAAGTACTTTTGTAAATCCGTCAACATCTGCAGCTGTCCAGTTACGGTTTTCTTCCCCATAGGCAGCAAATTTTGAATCCATAAGGTCAAAATCACTGCTGACACCTGTTACATTAAAACTATAGGGCCTGAGCCGCAAAGTTACCTTACCAGTGACGTTTTTCTGCGTGGATTCCAAAAAATCTTCAAGGTTTCTCATTACAGGTTCAAGAAATTGTGCTTCATGAACAAACATTCCATACCAGCTTCCGATCTGTTCCTTCCAATGCAGCTGCCATCTTGTTAGCACGTGTTTTTCAAGGGCCAGATGAGCATCGATAAGCATCCTGGGAGCTGCCGCTTCAAACCCAACACGTCCTTTTATACCAATGATCGTATCTCCTACATGGACATCCCTTCCAATTGCGTAGGCTGATCCTATTTTATCCAGGTTTTGAATAAGTTTTACCGGATCCATTCTAACTCCATTCAGTTCAAGCGGTTCACCTTTTTCAAAAGCTATTTCCACAATTTCTGTCCCTGAACCAGGTAAGCCTGATGGATATGCACTTTCGGGAAGCTCCCTGTGACTGGTCAGGGTCTCTTTTCCTCCAACACTTGTTCCCCATAAACCCTTGTTAATGGAATACTCCACTTTTTTTGCTTCCATAACAATTCCGTTGGCAGCCAGGTATTCGATCTCCTTCTCACGAGAGATCTTCAGCTCACGAATAGGAGTGATAAGCTCAATTTCAGGGGCAAGGACCTGTATGGTAAGATCAAACCTAACCTGGTCATTGCCTGCTGCAGTTGAACCGTGGGCAATCCTGGTAAACCCCTTTCTCCTTGCATACCCGACCATTGCAAGGGCCTGAAACGAGCGTTCTGAACTTACCGAAAGCGGGTAATTCCTGTTCCGAAGGGAATTACCAAAGAGCATGTATTTAAGGCATCTCTGGTAATAATCCTGCGTTGAGTCCAGTACAACATGGGAAACCACCCCAAGTCTTATAGCATGTTTCTCAATCCTGTCAAGTTCTTCCTTATCAAAGCCACCTGTATTGACGATCGCTGAATGAACTTCAAAATTCTTCTCTTTTGCCAGGTAGACTGCGCAAAATGAGGTATCAAGGCCGCCACTAAGGGCCAGTAAAACAGTTTCCTTTTTCATATTTATTTCGATTTTCTAGGCAGCTTTATCCTTTTGCCGACCTTTTACTTCAAGTGCATTTGCGGCAGGTTCCTTTAGCATTGCAGTGCACAAACAATGAGATCTTTTTGTGCGTACCAGGATATCATAATAGGGACAGGACTGACAACCCTTCCAGAATTCTTCATCATCAGTAAGTTCTGAAAAAGTTACAGGCAGATAACCCAGGCTGCTGTTGATCTTCATGACCGCCAGACTTGTAGTAAGCCCGAATAACCTGGCATCTGGAAAAAGTTGTGCTGATAGAATAAGAGCCCTTTCCTTGATTTGTCCTGCCAGACCCTGTCCCCTGAATTGAGGGTTCACAACCAGCCCACTGTTGGCAACATATTTATTGTGTCCCCAGGATTCGATGTAACAGAAACCGGCCCAGGTGCCATCGTGATATACGGCCATGACCGATTTTCCTTCAAGTATCTTTTTAGTCAAATATTCTTTTGTTCTTACTGCAATTCCGGTGCCCTTCACCTTTGAAGCATTAAAAAGGGCATTTTCAACATCCTCAAGGTATCCAAGATCTTTTTGTGTCGCTACGTATATTTTAAATTCAGACATTTCCTTCAATATTTATTAATTATTTTCTCTGATCGGCTTTCCCTGCTATTTTCCTTTATTAATATCTGCTGTACAAATTAATTAACCAGCTTGCTGATAAAACCAGGCATCCTTGATCTTAGAAGATTCACAAGGTCATTTTTAGTTACCCCGTCACGCGGGATAATAAGGATAGTATCATCGCCGGCAATAGTCCCGGCAATTTCATATGACTTAAGGTTATCTATGGCATAGGCAACACTGCTGGCATGACCCGGGAGGGTTCTCATTATGGCCATTCCCTGTG
This sequence comes from uncultured Bacteroidaceae bacterium, assembly GCA_964428945.1. GTDB lineage: Bacteria > Bacteroidota > Bacteroidia > Bacteroidales > M55B112. The sequence continues at coordinate 8,578 of CAYSAH010000107.1, forward strand.
CAAAATCAATAGAAACAAATCCTGTTATCGGCAAATCATCATTTTCTGTGGGTTCACTGAGCTGACGTTCAGTGAGCATATATATGTATCCATTATCTGAATCAGGCATTTTTGCCACTTTCAGATATTTAAGATCCCTGGACAGTGTGGCCTGAGTCATAGAAAAGCCCTGTCCCTCAAGAAGTGATAAGAGCTCCTCCTGGGAAGAAATATTTGACTTATTGATCAGTCGGCGAATTGCCATTAACCTTTCATTCCTGTCTTTCATTGCGTATATTTATACAAAGTGACTGCAAATTTATACATTTATTATTAATTAATGCAAAACTCACTGTTTTTTTTCCTATTTTTGGCTCCCGGAATAAAGCAAACCGGACCTCCATATAACACCGGTCTGAATGTCCACAAACTAATAAGACAATATAATGACCGAAAAATACAACAAAGTACTTATACTGGGATCAGGAGCACTGAAAATTGGAGAAGCAGGAGAATTTGACTATTCCGGATCCCAGGCACTTAAGGCCCTGCGTGAGGAGGGAGTACGGACGGTACTGATCAATCCTAATATTGCCACTGTTCAGACTTCTGAAGATGTAGCAGACGAGATTTATTTCCTTCCTGTTACGCCATATTTTGTAGAAAAGGTAATTCAGAAGGAAAAGCCGGAGGGTATCCTTCTTGCCTTTGGCGGTCAGACCGCACTGAATTGTGGCGTTGCACTATACCGTAGCGGGGTCCTTGAGAAATATAATTTAAAGGTTTTGGGGACCCCCGTACAGGCAATTATGAATACGGAAGACCGGGAGCTTTTTGCCGGCAAGCTAAAGGAAATCAATGTAAAGACACCAAAGAGCATTGCCGTCACTACTGTAGCTGATGCCCATAAGGCCTCTGAAAAGCTTGGCTTTCCAATTATCATAAGGGCCGCTTATACGCTTGGCGGACAAGGAAGCGGGTTTTGTCATAACAGGGAAGAATTACAGAAACTGGCAACCAATGCCTTCTCCTATTCCAGCCAGATCCTGGTTGAAGAGTCTTTAAAAGGCTGGAAAGAAGTGGAATATGAGGTTGTTCGTGACAAATATGATAACTGTATTACTGTTTGTAATATGGAGAATTTCGATCCGCTTGGGATTCATACCGGCGAAAGTATTGTTGTGGCGCCTTCGCAAACGCTTACCAACCGCGAATACCACAAGCTCCGCAGCATTTCCATCGAAATTGTGCGCAAAGTAGGAATCGTCGGGGAGTGTAACGTACAGTATGCACTCGATCCGAATAGTGAAGATTACAGAGTAATTGAAGTCAACGCACGGCTTTCACGTTCTTCGGCGCTGGCTTCGAAAGCAACAGGTTATCCATTGGCTTTTGTGGCTGCAAAACTAGCTTTAGGTTATGGCCTTCATGAACTTAAGAACTCAGTAACCCGCACTACAACAGCATTTTTCGAACCGGCACTCGATTATATTGTAGTAAAGATTCCTCGTTGGGACCTGAATAAGTTTATCGGCGTTTCGAAAGAAATTGGTTCGAGC
>CAYSAH010000108.1:0-10025 GCA_964428945.1 uncultured Bacteroidaceae bacterium
AGTCGTCAGATTAAAATGGGGAATATAGAGATGTATCCCAGGATGGAGATGATGAACCTTGTGCTTATCGAAGGACGTGCCCGTGGCATCATAGCAAGGGATGTAATTACCGGGAAACTTAAGCGATTCAGCGCACATGCAGTTGTACTCGCCACAGGAGGCTACGGAAATGTATTTTTCCTTTCAACAATGGCCATGGGGGCAAATGTAAGTGCAGCCTGGCAATCCTATAAAAAGGGAGCCGCTTTCGGCAATCCATGTTTCGTTCAAATACATCCTACCTGTATTCCTGTTCATGGTGAATACCAGTCAAAACTAACGCTGATGAGCGAAAGTTTAAGAAATGATGGAAGGATCTGGGTTCCGAAATACAAACAGGACGCGGAGAGGATGCGGAAAGGAGAAATAAGCCCTGAAGATCTTCCTGAAGAAGGAAGGGACTATTACCTGGAACGCCGCTATCCGGCTTTCGGGAACCTCGTTCCACGTGATGTTGCCTCACGGGCAGCAAAGGAGAGATGCGATGCAGGATTTGGGGTTGGCTCAACAGGGCTGGCTGTATTTCTTGATTTTAAAGATGCGATAGCCAGGCTGGGAAAGGATGCCATCGAGGCAAAATATGGAAATCTTTTCCAGATGTATGAAAAGATCACTGATCAGAATCCATACAATACCCCGATGATGATCTATCCTGCAATACATTATTCGATGGGCGGTCTTTGGGTTGATTATGAGTTACAAACTACAATACCCGGGTTATTTGCTACCGGCGAATCAAACTTTTCCGACCACGGCGCCAACCGGCTGGGCGCTTCTGCCCTTATGCAGGGCCTTGCCGACGGATATTTCGTACTTCCCTATACCATCCAGAATTACCTTGCACATGAGATCAATATTCCAAGGTTTGCAACCAATTTACCAGAATTTGAAAATGCTGAACAAGAAACAGCTGAAAGAATAGAAAAACTTATGGGCATCGGGGGCACCAAAACGGTTGACTCCTTTCACAAAAGATTGGGAAAGATCATGTGGGATTATGTTGGAATGGCCAGGAATAAAGAAGGCCTTAGCCATGCGATCAAGGAGATAGGCAAACTCAGGGAAGAATTTTACAAGGATCTGCTTATCCCCGGAAAAATGGATGATCTGAATCCTGAACTACAAAAGGCCACAAGACTCGCTGATTTCCTTGAACTTGGTGAATTAATGGCAATGGATGCCCTTAACAGGGAAGAATCCTGTGGAGGCCATTTCAGGGAAGAATACCAGACCGACGAAGGAGAAGCACTGAGGAATGATAAGGAATTCAACTACGTAGCTTCCTGGCACTTTAAAGGAGAAAATAAAAAGCCTGAACTGATAAGAGAGCCATTAAAATTTGAAGAGATTGAAGTTAAACAACGAAATTATAAATCATAGCCATATGGATCTTAAACTAAAAATCTGGCGACAAAAAAATGCTTCTGATAGGGGTAGTTTTGTAGATTATGAACTAAGTGGTATCTCAGCTGATAGCTCCTTCCTTGAAATGCTGGATGTTCTGAACGAGGATCTGATCATGAAAGGCCATGACCCGGTAGTATTTGATCATGACTGCAGGGAAGGAATATGTGGCGCCTGTGGGATGTACATCAACGGTCGACCCCACGGACCAGATGAGCTTATCACCGCCTGTCAGCTGCATATGCGTAAATTCAAGGATGGGGACACCATCGTTATTGAGCCCTGGCGTGCGAGGGCATTTCCAGTGATCAAGGACCTGATGGTTGACAGATCTGCCTTTGACAAGCTGATACAGGAAGGGGGCTATATTTCAGTCAATACTGGAAATGCTCCTGATGCCAATGCTATTCCGGTGAACAAGGAACACGCTGAACTCTCAATGGATGCTGCGGCATGCATAGGTTGCGGAGCCTGCGTCGCGGCATGCAAAAATGCCTCAGCAATGCTATTCGTCTCAGCCAAAGTTTCACATCTTGCACTACTGCCACAGGGAAAAGTGGAAGCAAAAAGAAGGGTGGAAGCAATGGTCGCAAAAATGGATGCCCTTGGTTTTGGTAACTGTACGAACACCGGAGCTTGCGAAGCTGAATGTCCAAAAGGAATCAAACTCACAAATATTGCAAGACTGAACAGGGAGTATTTTAAAGCAAGCTTGTTTTAATTATTCATCGTATTTTCCACATCTTCAACCATCTTTGGAATCGGCGTTCCAAGAACCCTGAATCCATTTTCGGTGACGAGTATATCGTCCTCGATCCTCACTCCTCCTAATCCGGTGAACTCTTCCGCCTTGCTATAATTTATAAATTCCTTATGCTTCCCTTCCTTTTTCCACAAACCGATAAGAGGCGGAATGAAATAGCAACCGGGTTCAATTGTAAAAACAAATCCGGGTTTTAACTCGCGGCCCATGCGCAAATATGCCAGGCCGAACTGCTCACTTCTTTTAACATGCTCATCATATCCGACATAATTCTCCCCCAGGTTCTCCATGTCGTGCACATCAAGTCCCAGCATATGACCGAGGCCATGAGGGAAGAATAATGCATGTGCACCTGCAGCAACTATGTCTTCAACATTGCCCTTAAGAATTCCAAGGTCCTTCAGACCGCCCGCAATAATTTTTGCAGCTCCAAGATGAAGTTCGAGATTCCTTATCCCCGGCCTTGTATTTCTTATGGAAGTCATATTGGCTTCTAAGACAATATTATAGATATCTTTCTGCCTGGATGAGAATTTTCCTCCAACAGGGAATGTCCTGGTTATATCACTGGCATAGCCCATCGAAGTTTCGGCCCCGGCATCGGTTACCACCAATCTTCCGGCGACCAGTTCTTTACTATGGTCGTGGTTATGAAGAATTTGTCCGTCCATACTTAAAATCACGGGGAACGAAACCGGGCCACCATGCGACAGCGCGATCCCTTCTATAGCCCCTGCCAGCTCGCGCTCGTAATTTCCGGAAAAACCCATTTTCATTGCCGTTGTATGCATAATATATGCCACATCTGCTGCCCTCTCGATCTCCCCGATCTCAAATTCATCCTTAATCGATCTGAGAGCAACCACAGCTTTGATGAACTCCTCAGAAACATACTTTCCAATGTCACCTGGCTTACATTCAAACCAGTTTGACAAACTAAGGATATTATCACCCCTGTAGGGTGGAAGAATATGAATTTTTCTTCCCTTTTTGAAAGCTTCCTTTAGATCAGCTAAAAAGCCTGAAATTTTTTTAGTGACCTTTACTCCTGTGGCTGCAGCCAGCTCCTTCATCCCCGGATGCTCACCCATCCATATGATATCATCGATGCCAAGGTCATCACCATAAAGCGTATCTTCACCGGAATCAAGATCACAAACTGCAACAAGGCCAGGCTGGTTTATCCCAAAGAAATACAGGAAACTGCTGTCCTGGCGGAAATGATACGTATTGCCACCGTAATTCATAGAACTCTCTCCGTTTCCAGGGAACAACAGAATTCCCCCTTTAACGAGTCCGTGTAACCTTTTCCTTCTTTGCCAGTATACTTCCTTTTGAAACATATATCTTTTGTTTAATGAATATTCTTATTCCAAAGTTAAACTCTTCATGTGATTATTACAGTTTATTAAAGATCAAATTTTCATTTTATCACTTTCATCCTTAGGTAAGGATCATATTTTCTGCTCGCTCCTTAACAAAAAGACTGTAAAAATAGAAGAATATAAATATCATGAAATAAAAAACTGCGAATACACTTGTTTTGCATTAATAAAGTTTTATCTTCGCATCATAAAGCCATTTTTTCAACACCTTGTTAACAAAACGCCATGCCCTACCGTCGTCTACCAAACACCGACAATGCCAGGATAAAAGCCCTGAACCGGGTTTTTCACAAAGGCACTGAACTTCCTCCATTCAAATTAGCCTTCAGTCAGTCCATGTTTCACCAGGTAAAATCAATTCTGCCGGCCTTCGAAAACGCAATAAGTGAACATCGCAATGCCATGAATATACATGCTGAAAGGAATAAGGACTACCATCTCAAGCTAAAAAAGGCCAGGCTCTATATTTCCCATTTTATCCAGGTCGTCGATATGGCCATTGCAAGGGGAGAACAGCCCCCGAAGATCAGGCTTGCCTATAGCTTGGATGAAGACGAACGGAAACTGCCAAACCTGGTCTCAGAAGAAGATGTTATAAATTGCGGTAAACTCATCATTGAAGGTGAACGGACCAGGAAGATCAATGGCAGTTCACCGATCACCAATCCAACGATTGCACTTGTCCAGGTTCATTATGATAAATTCCTCGAAGCATATAACCAACAAAAAAGTTTAAAACGAAGATCTTCCCTTGCCCATGACTCATTGGACATCCTCAGAACCAGGGTCGACGAGGTTATCCAGCAAACCTGGAATGAGATAGAGGATAAATTCAAGGAACTCCCTGAAGATATACGAAGAGAAAAGGCCTCAGATTACGGGGTTGTCTATGTCTATAGAAAAAATGAGCTCAACGCAATGGATCTTTTTCAGCCTGATGAGGTCGAGGAATTTCGCTGACACGAACCATTTTGATCCATATATAAAATAAGGCTGCTACCACAATAAGGCTTAACAAAGCCATATAGGGCATCATCTCCATCGTGCCAATATCTTCAATTGATTCATTTGCCTGGTCCTTCAGATAATAATAGTAAAACATAACCCCCAGGCCATTGTTAACCAGGTGGGCGATCATAGGATACCAAATGCTTTTCCCATAATAGAAAGCATAACCTAATATCAGTCCCAGGAAAAAACGGGGAAGAAAAGAATAAAACTGAAAGTGTACCAGGCTAAAAATAGCGGCAGCAACCAGGATGGCAATATGGCCGTTCCTGAAAATGTTGCCCAGGTGCTTTTGGATCAATCCCCTGAAAACCAGCTCTTCACCAATTGCGGGTATGATTGCGATCATGAACAGGTTAATGAGCAGTCCCGAAATATTTTCAGCACTGATAAGGGTCATCATCAATGATTCAGTCTGCTCTTCAAGTCCCCTCAGGTATTTCTCAACTGCCTTTATTGGAATTTCCAGCCGCAGATTCAGATCTGTCAGCAAATTAACAAAAGGAAGAGCTGCGATCATTATCACACCCAGAAGAATGATTGCCCGGAAATTGATATCCCTTCCGAACTGGAAGTAGCCTGTCCATCTTCCGGTATACAGGAATGAAAGCAACAAACTGCTGAATATAAAAGTTCCCAGTGCGCCGATGATCTGTAGAAGCTTTAGTGCATTTATAACATTTTTATCCTCCACACCATCAAGGTTGGTAAGGTCGAAAATGCCAACATCAAATAGTGTGGCAGCCAGTAAAACGCCGATCAATTGAAATACGACTCCGCAGACGATGACCCCAAGAGAACTGAAAATCAGCATTAATGTTGGATGAAGGCCGGCAAGAACCGGTTTTTTATCGTAATCCATATTACTTCAACTGCTTAAAAAGCTTTTCGTATTTTTGCGAGCAGATAACAAGTTTAACTGCTGTTGCGAAAGTAGTAAAAAGTATTACACTGATATTAAAAGTCATCATTTGAAAATAGGAAACCTCGATATCGGAGAATACCCTCTCTTCCTCGCTCCAATGGAGGATATAACTGATCCGTCCTTCAGGTATATCTGTAAAAAATTTGGTGCAGATGTGATGTATACTGAATTTATCTCGGCAGACGGACTGATCAGGGAAGGGATTAAAAGTGTCAGGAAACTTGACATTTTCGATTATGAGCGGCCGATGGGTATCCAGTTGTACGGGAACATTATTGAATCTATGGTTGAAGCCACACAGATTGCTGTAGATTCAAACCCGGAACTTATAGACATCAATTACGGGTGTCCTGTCAGAAAGATCGCCAACCGGGGAGCAGGAGCAGGAATGCTCAATAATATTCCACTGATGATGGAGATGACCAAAGCAATAGTTGATGCCTCTCCCCTGCCCGTAACAGCCAAAACCCGCCTTGGATGGGATGACAACAGCAGGAATATTGTCTCAGTTGCTGAACAGCTTCAGGACTGTGGCATTAAAGCACTTACAATTCATGGCAGGACCAGGGCCCAATTATACAAAGGCAGTGCCGACTGGACATTGATTGGCGAGGTAAAGAACAATCCGAAAATGCATATCCCGATCATAGGAAACGGGGATGTCGATTCTCCTTATGTGGCACAGGAGATGTTTAGGCGCTATGGTGTTGATGGTATCATGATCGGCCGGGCTGCGGTTGGAAGGCCCTGGTTGTTCAGGGATATAAAACATTTTCTGAAAACCGGCGAGATATTACCCGATCCAAGCATCGCTGAAAAAGTTGATATCGCAACGGATCAATTCAAACGCTCACTTGAATGGAAGTCGGCCCCCGTTGGGATTTATGAAATGCGAAGGCACTTCTCAAATTACTTCAAAGGGATCCCGAATTTCAGGGAAACAAGGATCCGCTTACTCACCTCCCTTGATGTGGAGGAGATCTTGACAATACTCGAGGAGATAAAATCCAATTGGGGTGAACTGAGGACAAATGTGAATGAACATTTTTGGTCGTAATCAGAAAAAAAATGTTATTTTAGATTTCCCCAATAAAAAACCCAAATGCGCCAAGGCTCCACCTTGATATTCTTATGCATCTCTTTATTGATCAATGGCCAGGTCAATTTAATTCCGAACGCTTCTTTCGAGGAACGAGAATCTTTTCAGGAAATTGACAGGAACAGAAGCTGGAATAAATGTCTTAAGGACGATACTCCCGACTATTTTATATTTTCTTATTCGCAGCTTGGCAAACGTGAATATTCGAATTATAATGGTGGACCTGAACCTTCTGACGGAAAAGCATATGTGGGAATCTTCTGTTACCGTGTTAATCCACTTCGCGGCGTCTCAAATGTAAGGGAGGTTCTCCAGGTTAAATTGATAGACCAACTTAAGAAAGACAGCATTTATCAATTTTCCATGTATATTGCTCTTGATCCGGAATCAACACATGCCTTGAAAAACCTGAATATTCTTTTCAGGGAAAATCTTTCTGAATTTAAGAACGAGAATTTCATTTTCAAACTTAATTCACAAATCTCTTTCAGGGATACCTGGCTTGACGATACCACCTGGATTGAACTCAATTCCGAATACAAAGCACGTGGTTATGAAAAATTCCTGGTCCTGGGAAATTTGAAAAATGATAAAAGTACTGTCAAAAAAAGAATCCACTTTGATTTTCCACAGAATAAGTTAGAGAAATGGAATTTATACGATTCGGAAGAGGCTGCATATTACTATCTGGATAACCTATCCTTGGTTTTGAAAACGAAAAAGAAGTCAGGTGAGGTTATAAATCCGGATTATGGAAATGTTGAAATTGATTCTGTTAGGACAGATTCCATTACAATTGAAGATGTCAGGAATGACAGCTTGTTCATTTTAAAAAAGATCTATTTTGAATTCGACAAGGCTGAGCTTCTGCCTGAATCGACTGCAGAATTGAACCGCTTGCTTGATTTCCTTTATCGTTATCCGGAAATATCAATAATGATCGAAGGCCATACGGATAATGTTGGAACGCATGATTACAATATTCAGCTTTCGCGTGAAAGAGCCTCTGCTGTGGTTGAATACCTTAAAAGCAAAGGTATTCCAGAAGAGAGGTTGCAATATATCGGTTATGGCTTTACCAGACCTCTGATTAAAAACAGTACTGATCAAAATCGGAGTTTTAACCGAAGAGTAGCCTTTAGTATCATTGAAAACGGTGAATAGGATGATTAAAACCCGGAATATTATAATCATTCTCCTTCTCCTGGTAACTACAAATTCCCGGGGACAGCATAATACTGTATTTGGCAATTATTTTCTTCATCCTTCCATGATAAATCCAGGCATAACAGGCAGCGAATTCTTTCCTGTAATTAATGCCACCTGTTACAAGCAGTGGGCAGGTATAAACCATTCCCCTTCTACACAGCTATTAAGCGGAAGTTTCAGAATCGGTAATTTCGATTTCTACAACCCGAAAATGTATGTAAACAAAACCAATCTCCAGGCATATGAAAGAATAGGCGCAGGTATTTTAATTTATAATGATAACGAAGGACCAGTGGCTCATCGCGGAGGTCAAATGTCATATTCCTTCCATATCCCATTTACAAATTCCCGCTTATCGCTAGGCCTTTCAACCGGAATATACCAGGACTTACTGGATGAAAGTGGATTTGATCCTGTCATAAAGAATGATCCCCTGATTCATTATGGAAGTGAATCATACGTCAGATTTAATTGCGGATTTGGTGCCTACTATTATTCCTCACAGTACTTTGCGGGAATTTCAGTTACTGATATGTTACCTCTTGACAATAAACCTTTTACTGATCAGAAAATTGCCCAGGATTTTCATGTTCTTGCTGGTTTCTTCCTTGATGCTGGCAAGGACATAAAAATTGAACCTTCCCTTTATGTAGGTTACCTTGATTATTCATCGCTATACTACCAATTAAATACCAAATTTTACTATAAGTATGTACACTGGCTAAATATACATTACAAATCCTCCAGTGACCTTGGTATTAAAATAGGTATCAAAATGAGTCATTTTTATATCGCATACGGATATGAGGCAAGTCTTTCGAGGGTATTCCTTTACAATATTGGTACGCATGAGATCCACCTGGGGACAAATCTTGGGATCCGGAGGTTGGAAGGATATTAAAAATACAAGCATGAAAAGAAAATTTACAGGACTGATAATAATTCTTGGTTTATCCCTGAACCTTGAAGGACAGTACCTGGTCAATCCCTCCTTTGAAGGCTCCCCGGGACTGGCCCAATGTCCCCCTGATTGGGTTCCCTTTGGAATGAACAGTACCCCGGATACTGATCCCTTAACTTTTGATATGTTCTATGCTTCCCAGGGAAAAACCTTTCTCACACTGGTTTCACGTGGACCTGGCAGTTTGTTCCCGAATACTTTTGAAAGTTGTCAGACTGAATTAGAGCAGTCATTATCAGGCGGAGTATGCTATAATCTGATCATGGACCTTGCTTCAAGGGACGATCTTTCAATGTGCGGGGCTGATGGCATTACCTATTATAATTCAACTTCGAAGCTTAGGATTTACGGAAGCAATTCGTCCACCACAAAAGGAACTTTGCTTTTTGACACGGGGCCTATTTTTAATACAACCTGGGAGAGTTATTCTGCCCTTATCAAACCAGGGGAAGAAATCAGCCACCTTGTACTTGAAATTGGCCTTGTTGATGAAACCATTGGGTTCGGTAATGTAATTATGGATAATTTTTCTCTATCTGCGACAGAAACTACACTCAATGTGAAGCTAAATGAAAATTTCAAATTAGCCGATCTTCCAACTGATCTTACTGCAGGCACCGGAACTGATTATATTTGGAAGCCGACTAACGGTATAACATGCAGCAATTGCCAGACTACCACGTTTATAGATACCGTTACTTCAGAATATATATGTACTTATTTGGACGAAATTGGATGTCCTGTCTCTGAACTTTTTGTATTGAATATAATACCTGAAATTATTAATCCTCCAGTAGCACTGAAAATTCCAAATGTCTTTACCCCGAACGGAGATGGGATAAATGATCGCTTTTATATTGAAGGACTGCCTCCCTATAGTGTATTGATCATATTTAACAGGTCAGGACAGCAGGTGTATACAAATGAAATATACAATAATAACTGGGATGGAAAGGATATAAATAATGAAGATCTGCCCGAAGGAACATATTGGTATGTGTTGATAACCCCGGGATTATCAGGGAAATATAAAGGCGATGTATATATTTTAAGAGACGAGTGAGATACCATTTGAAATCAATTATTATGAAGATCAATTATTTAACTTTAGCCACATTTTTAATATTCAAGGCTTGCTCATTTGCATCTGGCCAGGCGATAAACCTTGATGACCAGCTCATATTGTATCTCCCCTTCAATGGTAATGCAAGTGATGAAAGTGGGAATGGAAT
>CAYSAH010000109.1:0-9969 GCA_964428945.1 uncultured Bacteroidaceae bacterium
GGACCCCTGGTAACTTTCGTTTGGGAGAACTGGCTGACTGTAATTTACTTGCCCAAGGAAACGATCATCACCCGAAAAACTATTATTGTTTGAAAGATAAAATCCGTCATACCAGGTGGTTCCTGAAGCAGATCCATCCCCCTGGTTTGTGACGGTGTATTCAAGGTTAAATGGTGTCACCGAGAGGATGGTATCAGGTGCTGTGACCTCACTCATAACCAGGTCAGGAAGATCCCTGACTTTAAAGGTCTGGGTTGCACTTGTATCCTGCAGGCACTGGTTCGCTGACAGGATGAACCAATGGTATGTTGCGCCATAGCTTAGGTTATAAACCCGTACCGAAGTATTATAGATATTATTAACATACGGAGTTACAGGAACCGGATCGCCGTCTTTCCAAAGGAAGAGTTTGTAGGAAAGTGTATTTGAGGAAGGCTGCCAGAACAGGTAAGGACTTGCATCCTGATCCACTGCCTGGTCAGAAGGGAGAAGGCCTGTAGCTGTTCCTGGTTCCCCGCAAACTGAATTTAATATTGCAGGTGAATAGTAATCCGGAACATGATCCGCAACAAACTGCTCTGTTTCGACTATATCATATACTTTCTGATCGAAAACATCATAATATCTGAAGCTAATGACATCACCGGAAGCGGCATTACTAAAAACACGTATTTTATATACAACATTCCCTGTCGGAGGAAAAAGTTCGGATGCAGATTGAGCCCCTCTTATTTGCCCGTTAATATAGGCAATAACGGTCCCGTCCTCCAGGAAACCTCCTTCTAAACTGACCCTGTAAATAAATTCGGCATTGAATTCATATTGATTCGACAACTGTGAATTTGAAGGAATGGCAGGAACCTGAAATTGTGCATTTCCCGGTAGTACAAAAATTATCCAGGCCAAAACGAAAACCGTAAAGGCTTTCAAGAATTTGGGTAGTTTCTGTACACTTGAAAAATTCCCTGATAATGCCTTATTTGTAATTATCCTCTGCTCCATGATGCGTACTTTCAAATATTAACGTGAGGTTTTGATAATTTTTCGGACAGCTACATCGCTGTCGGTTTCAACCAACAATGTATAAATCCCACTGTTAAGCTGCTGCAATTGAAGTACCTCAGTATTACCTGTGCCCCTGATCTCCATAATCAATTTTCCAGTCATGTCATACAATCTCAATTCTTTTAATGTTCCTGGTGACGAAACCGTCAGATAATCTGCTACTGGGTTTGGGTAAATTGAAATCTTTTCCGGGCGATAATCCTCTGTATTCAGCTTCAGATCATTTATAATTAACTGAATGGGTAAATATGCTTCCCCGGTAATCCCATCGGACTTGAATTTTAATGAAAGGTTTGAACTGTATTGAATATTACCCGGACCAGGTTTGACCCTGAAGGTGATTTCCTGATCTTCCTCGTTGGAATAATAGCTTAGAATAAAAATATACCTGTCGAGCGGGGCAACATATTCTGCCATTGCAACACCCCGGACCTCACCCCCATTATAGGCAAACATAAGGTCACCCGGGCCCACGAATTCCATTCCATCAGCTGATAACGCCTCAGCAATTAATGTAGCAGAGTATTCAAATCCAGCCGGATCCAGTCCATATGCCTCAAGCAGTTGATGTTGGTTATTCATTGAAGGGGAGAGACTTTTTCTTGCCCCACCCGCGACGCTGTAGAGAACATTTCCTGGATTTTGCACATTTATCCTGTAGCCATTGAGAACCTTTAGTGTGTCCAGATCTCCAATCCAACCTGACCCTGTATAATAAATGGATGAACCTTCCAATCCCTTTAACAATAAGGCACCCGCCGGTAAGGATTCTGATAGTACTGCCAGGTTGATCTCCTGGTCTGCCTTTAATAGATATGGAAAATCATTCCAACCCTTTACAAGTGGAATCGGGGTGATCGTTGGATTAATCTCCAATCCCTGGACGACCAGGTCTTCAACTATACTTTTTTTGAATTTTACTACCCGGTTCTGGGGAAATACAGTCAGATTTCCGAACCAACCCGTGGAGTTGTAATAAACGGCGGAGTATTCTGTAGATTTAATATAATCCAGATCACTTAAAGTCAGTCCATTAAACAACAAACTCACATCACTTTGAGGCGGTTGTATATTCAATGATATCCAGTTCCAGCCGGCATTCAGCGGACGCTGCATAGTTTTTTCGGGTCGATAAACCTTTACGCTCCATATCCTGCTTGTCACGCCATCTTCTGCAGTAACATTATAAATTACCGGAAGAGTGAAATTATGCACACTTCCACTGGCAGGGATGATGGATGCTCCCCGTGACAGCGTGAAAGCCGGTGCAAGGGATCTTGTATCAAGCCCATAAGGAAGGTAAAGAGTAACAATAGCATCTGCTGTATCAATCATCGCAGAATCGAGCAGGTTCATTGAAATACTCTCGATAAGGGTTTCCCTGCTGAGCGAATCAAGATTTATAACAGTAACAAGAACTATATCCGGATCGGAATTCCTGGATCCGTCATTTACGACCAGGGAAAATTTAAGGACAGTATCCCGAAGCACTGCCGGAGCAGTGAAAAATGGATTTGCAATAGTTTCTGAAGAAAGACTTATCCCTGGAGGAGCAGACCATTTATAGCTCAGGGGATCGTTGTCTGCATCGTATGACAGGGAACCATTAAGGGACCTCGCTTCTTTTTCATTCATACTGAAATCGCCGCCTGCATAAGCAACCGGTTTCTTGTTTACCTGTATCGCCGTGATGCTAACTGTATCCCTTGCAGAATTAAGTGCGCCATCGTTAACAATAAGTGTAAATCGATAAGGTGTTGAAACCGTAACCTGTGGCAGGATAAATGATGGATTGACACTTGTAGCATTAAAGAGTACAATTCCGTCTAATGAAGTCCAGGAATATGAAAGGGCATCTCCGTCGGAATCAAATGAGAGGCTTCCATCGAGAGATACGGAGCTTCCCTCAACATAATTTGCATCTGCACCGGCGTTCGCTTCCGGCCTGTGATTCACCTGAAGCACGGTTACCTTCATCGTTGCCGGATCAGAATCGGCCGAGCCATCATTCACAATGAGGGTGATGGTATAGACTGTATTTTTATCGACATAGGGTGCTATAAACTCCGGATTTGGACTGGCAGGATCAAGAATAAGGAAGCCATCAGGAGCAGTCCACTGATAGGTGAGCGGATCATTATCAAGGTCGAAGGAGGCAGTTCCATCCAGATGTCCGGTGCTCCCCTCCTGCAATGAAATATCCAGTCCGGCAATTGCAACGGGACGATAGCTGGTCTGCTCAACACGACGCACAGTCCCGTTTTCAAGCACAGAAATGAGGCTGTTCTCGTTGGCAGAAAATGAATTAAATGTGATGTTTGCCGAGTTGCCAATCGGAAGTGTATTTTTAATCCTGAATACGAGGTATCCGATGACACCCGAACTTACACCCTGGCCCAAAGCGCCTGCAACTTGTACTGAGCTTCCTGACAGAGAAGCCTGAACAAGTCCGTTCCCGTTGACTGCTTCTGCCCGCACAAAATCAAGGTAGGTACTGTTGAAACTTACCCCTGCGAGGAAGCCGAATATTGCCTTGCCTGCCGGTAAGGACGAAGTAATGATCGGGACACGTGTATCAGAATCCAGTATTCCATCAGTTGAATAGATAGACACCTGGTTATCCCTGACCGTAAAAATTCCACTTGTTACACTTGCTCCATTGGCATCTGTTGCTGTAACACTAACTTTACCACCTGTAATCGCAGTAAGGTTTCCCTGGATATCAATGGAAGCTACCTTAGTATCCGAAACGGACCAGGTATATGGGGCAGTTCCATTACTGATATTGATCTTCAGCTGCCCTCCCCACATGAGCGTTCCGGAGCTGGGTGACATACTTAGTGTTGGCAGGGAATTAATAGTGATATAATAGTTGGATTTGGTGGTCCAGGCAAGAAGTATTTCATTGAAACGCATGTTTTCGAATCGAACGAACTGACTTCCACTGCCTCCTGCCCTGAATGGAAGGTAGCATAAAACCCCGTTCCCTGTTATTGGGCTTGAGGCAGCAAAAGAGACTGTCATTCTTCCACTGCCGGGGTTGTTTTCAATAAATACCGGATAGTCTCCCTGGATTATGGATCCTTCTAGTCCGCTTAAGCTGGAATTAAAGACAAGATCAAACCTGCCTGAAAATACCTGCGTACCTGGAGCTATCTCCAGCTTAACTGGAATATAAAAAGTGTCATTGGGCCATACAGCAACTTCCTGAATATCCATCCTGATCGCCCTTACATCAAAAACACCGGTCGTAACAGAGCTTTCGCCGTTCGCATCAATAACTGTGACCTTCGCATTTCCCGGACCAACAGCCCGCACCTTTGTCGCATCGGTTACCTGGAGTACCTCTGGTTTGTCCACGGTAAATACATAGGGAGACTGTCCTCCGCTTACATTCATTTGCACTTCGTCTCCGATAAACATCTGTTGCTGATCTGGATAAACATCCGGATACGAAAGACCCGCTGATGATATGGATCCGTTTGAATATACAGAAGCAGGATTTCCTTCATTCAGATAGCTCTCTGTAGTGTTGAATGAGATGTTTGAAGTCCCCGAACGCACTGACCTGAACTTCAGATATAGCATCACACCATTTCCTGAAAGAGCAGTTGTTCCCGCACCGGCCATTACAATTGTACCCGCATTGGCGCTGTTAACTACAGGTGTTCCCCACCCTGAAAGGACAGGACCTGTAGCCTCCATACCTATAAATTCCAGATAGGTCGTTGAATAGGATATGTAAAACCTATAGGCAAAAACGCCCTTTCCGCTTAGTATAGTATCGGCTCTCACTGCAACTAAAAAAGTATCCTTCTCGGTAACTGAAGTCCCGGGGATACTAAATCGAACCGGGCCGGTCTGTGCTGTCAGATTCATTCCCCAGCTAAGAAAGAATAAGAGGATGATACCAGCAAAAACAGTTTTATGGTGAAGGAATTTGTACATATCCATGTATTTGTCTAACGTAAAACCAGTTTCCGTGTCACAGTAAAATCATCTCCACTTATAGATACCATGTAAAGTTTTGGCGACCAATCTCCGCTGTTTGGTTCTGCTTCAAAATGGAATTTATGTACACCAGCTTCAGGATTTTCTATGTTCAGGAAGTTTGTCATTTTACCTGCCAGATCATATACCGCTATCTCAAGGCGGGATTGATTTGAAGAAAGCTGAATTTCAGCAATCACAAGTCCATTGTTACTGGAAACATTTATGAACGATAAACCAGGAAATTCCTCAAATGCAGTAGCATCATTCCCACTTCTTATCTCCACCCCGATCAATGACTCATCAAGTGATATTTCATTGGCAGCAAGCTGAACAAGTTCAATCATGGATTCATTAATCCCGGCAGAGGTCAATTCGAAGACCAGGCCCAGCTCATCATTGTTAAGATCAAGGTCAAAAGCTGAGGTAACAGAAATCTTAAGGATCCCGGATTCTTCCTTATATCCATAGGCTACCATTATATCCGGGGGCAGGGCTTTTGTGTTCAGTCCAGTAAACTTCAAATGCCGGGGATCACTCACAAATTGCATGTCAATTGACTTCACAGTCTCAGGTGTAGTGAATGAGACAGGTATTTCAAAGGATGAACCCAAACTGGCGTTGATTACCGCGGGAGCGCTAAGCATCGGATCTGTCCATAAGGATGTTGCCTTTTTCCCTGATTGCTCAAAGTTTGTAATTAAACCAATCGAGAATTGAAGGATCAGGGATGCATCATAACTGGAAACAGACTGGTTGCCTGAAACATCGGCAACAGCTATTTGTTTGGCATCCAAAGTTATATTACCAACAGTATGTTGCAATACAAGTGATGCATCATATGGCATAACTTCTCCATTAAGGCTGACATCCCCCATAATTGGTTTTGCAGTTTGGGTGATCCAAGGGGTAAAATCAACGTTGTTCGAAACCCTTTCACCTAATCCTGCAGGATTAAGGGTGGCGTTGTATGGTCCGCTGGCATCATTCCACCAGCAATTTTCTGCCAGCACAGTAACCGATCCGGTCTCATTCCACAGGCCATAACCATAAGTCGGGTTGGTCTCTACGAAATCACAATTCGAAATCCCTGGTAAGGATGTATTACGAACAATAATTCCCCAATAATTATTTTCAAACAAACAGTTCTGTATACCGGGAGACGAATTATCCAAAGTAACAGCTGCACGATTATTTACATTCGCACTGTTACTGTAGAGATAGGTAGCATTTTTGAAAATGCAGTTATCTAACAAACAGGATCCATCTATTGATTCTCCGGGGAAATACAGTCCTCTCCACCAACGATCATTGGCAGGACTTGCATCGCCATCGGCGTAGGTGTCTCCACCGTAGAAGTCATCCCTGTCGGCAGTGAAAATAATTGCGCTGTCGGGTGTGCTTCCTCCATTGGCAATTAATCCATTCCTTATGATCATATACCCATTTTGAATAAACTTGCAAACCACACCTGGTTCAATTGTTAATACTGCACTGGTACCAACATTATAGCGCTCAAACCGGGAGGGAATATTGGCAATCCCGGCAAAACTTCTTTTTGTCAAGGTGTAGTTCTGCGTCAGGGTTTCATTATCAATAATATAAATGCCGCGCGCTGTCGTCCCTGTAATAACATTTCCCTGGTTACTCCTGGGGAAGGTCATCAGCGAGGTAATTATGGGGTACTGAAGATCTTTAAAAATGCATGAATCAACTGCAGGAGCACTGGATCCGACCAGGTATATACCGCACCTGTTTGTATTATAAAATGAGGAATTCTTTATAACAGGAGAAACACTCTCGTTATAGACTGCATAATCATATGAATAGCGGAAGACCGCGTGATTGATCATACTGTTATCATTGGATATGTCCCTGTAGACAAGCCGATTACCAGTTTTAGAGACACTTGCCTGTCCATTTTGTTCGGTATCCCGTGGACTACCATAAGCGTCATCCTGTAAGCTGGTGAATACAACAGGACGATCTGCTGTTCCTTCAATATTTAATGTTCCGTATATATCAAAATAGGCTGATCCGCTTCCCTTGAATGTCAGTCCGGCAGGAATGATAAGTTGATTATCCACGCGGATGTTTTCAGCAATAAGGTAAGTTATGGTGTCATAGCCTGCAAAACTTCTGATGGGAACGGTCCCACTGATGGTACCTCCTTTAATGTTGATTCCGATCCTCGCCACATTTGCTATAGAATTTCCAGAGAAGCTAGGATTGGAAAACATATCCATCTGGATAGGTGATGCATTGAGATTAATAAAGGAAGAATTCCTTATTTCAGGATTTGCACTACCATAAATTTCAAGCGCGTGCGAATCTGAAAAATTAAGAAGTGTAGAATCGACAACGACTTTACAATTTGTCATTTTCAGGCCGTTGTATACGTAACGCACCTCACTGTTTTTCATTTGGTTATTATCCAGCGAAGTATCAAAAAATTCGATCCCACTCCATTTGTAACCTGTCGGATCTGCCCCGGTATTGAAATTGGTATTGCCAGAAGCAGAATTGTCGTACAGGGAGGTGAAAATGATTTTGTTGTTTTTCTTCCCCATCGCCTTCAATCCTCCTCTTACAGAAATTTTTCCATAATAATATGTCATTTTGAATACTGTACCTGGAAGGATGGTTACGTCAGCTCCAACAGGAATGGGAGTATCAGTATCTATGATATATGCAACATTTGTGTTGCCTCCGATATCCATTCCTCCAATGGAATAGGCACCATCCATAAAATCATAAACATAGATACCCATATGACCACTGTTAATCACGCTGTTACCTAAGAGTGTTGGTGATCCTGGATTCATTCGTCGGGAAAGCGGGTACGTGGCTATATTTTCCAGTTTATTGTTAATGATCTGTGCATCCCCGTTAAATATTACTGCGCGGTGGCTGTTCATGATCTCACAATTTTCCAGTATGCTCCCATTATAAACCACAACCGCATAGTTTGAGCTGGACCGTCCTGCATAATGTATCTTCCAGTTTTTAACTGTTGAAGTAACCAGACCGTTTAGTATTATCCTTCCTCCCGAACTACTTGCAATTGAAGTTGTTCCGTCATTGTAAGTATCAGCAGGATTTCCGAAATCATCGTCGTTAACATGGGTAAAAACAATAGGTTGGCTCCCTGTTCCGATACCTCTCAGTTCACCATTGGCATAGATATAGTCATCTATTCCTGTACATTTAATCACCACACCAGGATCAATGACCAACGAAGCAGTGTCATGAACGGTAACCTGGCCGATAAGTGTGTATGATATACTGTCAATTCCTGTAAAGGATTGGTGCCTGAGATGTGAGTCATGGATAATGGTAGAACCAATAATACCGATCGCCCTTGCCTCACTGTTATTAAAATTGATGGCGCAATTAATAAATTGTGGCTCTGCATTCAGATCCTGGTTGATATTTAGGGTCTGCTTGTCAACCAGGTTAGAAGCAAGGAAGTTACAATTGGAAAATGAAGGCCGGCTCTGACCGCTTATGACAAGGTTATACCTGTTATTGGAAAATAAACAATTATTGAAAACGGGTGAACTGCTGATAACCTGCATGGCACAGTAGTCGATCTCATAGGGTCTGTAATTTGAATATGTGTAATTGGCCCCGGAAAATTCAGTATAGTTGAAGTAACAAGCCGAATCAACAGCAGCATCATAAAAATTGATGCCCGCCCAGTATGAGGAAGAAGGATCAGTAGAGAACAGTACTGGCTGTGCATCGGTTCCATTTGCCTTGATCTTACCATATACTGTTACATATGCTCCTGTATTACCCAATAATTTTACTCCGGGATCTAAAATGAGTGTCCCGGCTTCCAGGACCCTTAACTCTGAATTATAATAATAGGGAATCCCTGCATCGGGGAGTTTGAATTCATCCCTTACATCCCTGAAATCGATAAATATATAGTCATTGGTATTCCCGGTAAGTATCACGCCTTCCCCGATTGAAAAGTGGCCATTCCCCACATCAGATCTAAAATATATCGGGTAGGAGCAGTTCTGTATCGTGGTCTGTGAAAGGTTAGCTGTCCCTTTTGTATATATGTCAAGTCCAAAGGTGCTGAAGTCTTTGATCAATGTGTTATTGGTTAGATTAAGTACTCCATTCCTTACATAAACCGCTTTTGCATATTCAACAAGACAATTATTAAGGTTAACGGTACCAACATCCGCTGAATATTGATAAGAAACATAGATCCCATCCCAGGCCCCGGCTGTTGCAGTTGTATTGGATGTAAATGTTGCGCCGTTCGCAGTCATTGTACCGAATACCTGGATATAAAAATTCGAATTGAACTTTACCTCCACACCTGTCTCAATAGTAAGGGTTACCCCGGCATTCACATTAACGTTTCCTGTTACGATGTAGGGGCTGTTTGCGGCAGTTAAAGTTGTATTATTTACAATTGTCCCACTGATATTGGTTTGTGCGTCAATAGCGCCTGAGATCAGAAACAGGGAGATAAGAAAAATGAAATGCTTTTTCATTGTATTATTATTTTCATATTATTCAATCCTGCCGGACCAATTAGATCCGGAAAATGGGTTTTATCAGAAACTTGAGGCATGGAATCATGTTCATAAATAGAAAGTCGAAAAAAAATTGGACATTCCGGTGCAGGCGGAACTTCTATTCAAAACTCTAAGATCAACATGTTCTAAATTGGGGGTGTGAAATCCCTTCAGTGGGGAATTAGTGAGCAAAATACTTCATTGGCAGCGTTTATACAACAAATTTTGACAGGTATATGAAATCCAGATTCGAAGGATTACTTTTCTGTATATTATTTTTTAAGCCAGGAAAATCTGGTTAATATTTTTATTTCGCAATACCACTAGTGTCCGGTTAAAAATTCCATAATGATAATTGGTTTTCATCGGACAT
>CAYSAH010000110.1:0-9909 GCA_964428945.1 uncultured Bacteroidaceae bacterium
CGGTTTTTATCATCAAAAAGGATCAGGTTCATTGCTGAAATTTTTATAAAAATAGGGATTAATCAAGAAAGATTTGAAGGTAGCCCGGGATATTGCTGATTTTTTATCTTTTCGGTCCCCTACTGGTCATAAACTCTGCAACACCCTGTGGTAAAAATAGCTGCTTGCTGATCCTATAAGTTTCTCTGTGTAATAGCTGTTACACAAAGAAGCACAAAGAAGGACAAAGAAGGACAGAGGATAAGGTCTGCTAATCATCTGCATCCATCTGTTTCCCCTTAAAACCAGCAGCTTGCTGCACACTCTATTCCGGGAAACCTGATCAAAAAAAAAGGTGCCCCCTTAAGAACACCTTCTGATTATTTTCGATAAAAAATTATTTTTTAGTATCGATATGCTTTTTGTACCTGTTCATATACTTGTCTACACGACCTGCAGTATCAACAAGTTTCATCTTCCCAGTAAAGAAAGGATGCGACGAATTGGAAATCTCAAGTTTGATCAGCGGATATTCAACGCCTTCAATTTCAATCTTCTCTTTTGAAGCAGCAGCAGATTTTGTAATGAAAACCTCTTCATTAGACATATCCTTGAATGCCACCAGCCTGTATTTATCCGGATGTATACCTTTTTTCATCTTGTAGTTATTTCTTGTCTTAAGATTCTGTTTTTAAACGGACTGCAAAGATAATCATGTTTCACTTTTATGCAAAACTTTTTGAAAATAGATTTCGTGGATGTGTAAAGAAAATCACGGCTCCAATTATTATGACCATTTTCGCCTGTTTTGCGCATTTTCCGGCCTTGAAAATGGAATTTAAGCAGGAAGAATGGACGGATCGACCTTTTCAGGCATAAACCGTTTATAAGGGATATCCTTGTTGATCATAAAGCGGTAGGTATGGTGAGTTTTTGCATGATACGCACCAGTTGCCTTGTAAAGAGAAATCATTTTCGGGTTGAAATCGCCAACCCAGGAGATTTCAGCCTGTTTATAATGCGGTCTCCTTTTTACTACTTCATTTAATTGAAAAATGATTCCTGATTCAACACCTGAATTCTGATATTTAGGGGATACACCGGCGGCCGTTCCCCTCATCCTGGTCATTACCTTTCTTTTTTTCAGGATAAGGAACTTTATTTTATTGTAAAGATTCAATTTCCCGTTCAAACGTCTGAAGATCTGGTTGGCATCCGGCAGGAAGAGAAAGAAAGCAATGGGTTCATCGTCATGGTAGGCAAACCAGCACAATTCAGGATCCAGGATAGGTTTTGCTTTGTGCATGAGTTCATAGATCGCAGCCGGATCCATGGGTGTGTAGTCCTCTTTAAGCAGTGGCCATGCTTCATCATATACCTTTACTGTGTCTCTTACGAATTTATCAGCATCCTTATAATCAAAATGCCTGAAGGAATAGTGTGGCCGTTTATTGATCCATTCAGCTATTTTCCAGAAACGTTCCGGGAAGGGCTTATCGATGTCGATATGAAAACTGTACTGTCTATAGTATAATTGGAAGCCGTAGTTTTCAAAAAGGTCCTTGTAATAAGGGAAATTGTAGCACATTCCATAACCCTGCGGTTCGAATCCATGCACCAGGCATCCCCAGTTCGATTCATTTTCCCCAAAATTTATCGGCCCCGTCATTGCTTCAAATCCTTTCGCTTTAAGCCAGTCTGCGGCCGTATCAAAAAGCTTTTTTGCTGCATCCTGGTCGTTGATGCATTCAAAGAAACCGCAGCCGCCACTTTTAACATAATCGGCTTCTGCTTTATTTTTTTCGTAGAATGCTGCTATCCGGCCAATTACTGAGCCTTTGTCATCCAGCAGGATCCATCTTTTGGCCCCGCCATTTTGAAAATGCACATTCTTTTGGGGATCGAAAGCGGCTTTTATTTCCTTGTCAAAGGGAAGAACATAATTTGGATCGTTCTTGTAAAGTCTCCGCGGAAGGTTTATAAAAGCCTTTTCGGTTTTTCTGTCATTTACAATTTTGATTTCCATTGTTTGAAAATTATTCAAGACTGAACCAGGAATCCAATATTTTTTTATCGCGGTCCGAATTTACTTCGGAATGATGAGTAAATTCATTCCGTTTGGGAATATAAAGATACTCTTTTTCAAAGTCAAATATATTATCAACGATTTCCTTCACGGCATTAAGGAAATATTTAACGTCTTCGTCCTTCATAGTTGGGTGAAGGGACCACCTTATCCAGCCCGGCTTCTCTGAAAGATCACCACTGTTTATTTTTTCAGTGATCTCCCTGCTCCTGTCATAACTAACCTCCAGGAGGTAATGGCCGTAGGTACCGGCGCAAGCGCATCCGCCACGGGTCTGGATACCGTACCTGTCATTAAGGAGTTTTACCATGAGGTTGAAATGGATATCAGGATGATAGAAGGAGATCACCCCGATACGGTCCCTCACATTCTCTGCAAGAATCTCAATCCCGGGAATCGCGATCAATCCATCCAGGGCTATATTTAGCAACTCCTTTTCCCTTGCCAGTATCCTGTTCACCCCCATCTGTTCCTTAAGCTCTATTGCAAGGGCTGCCCTTATCGATTGCAGGAAACCCGGTGTTCCTCCGTCTTCCCTGGCTTCAATGTCGTCCACATATTTGTATTTGCCCCAGGGATTGGTCCAGTCGACCGTCCCTCCTCCGGGATTATCAGGAACTTCGAGTTTATACATTGCCTTATCGAAGATCATTACCCCTGATGAACCGGGGCCTCCAAGAAATTTATGCGGAGAGAAAAAAATGGCGTCCAACTTTTCAAGAGGATCATCGGGGTGCATGTTTATATCCATGTATGGAGCGCCGGCTGCATAATCAACAAAGATAAGCCCTCCGTATTCATGCATCAATCTTGCCATTTCCGGTATCGGGGTCCTGATACCTGTAACATTCGAACAGGCTGTAAATGAACCGATCTTGAATTTTCGGGCTTTATACTTTTCCAGTTTGTTTTTCAGATCGTCCAGGTCCACCAACAGATCCTTGTCGGGTTCAAGCTGAACCACTTCCGCAACGGTCTCAAACCAGGAAGTATGATTGGAATGATGTTCCATATGGGTGACAAATACCACCGGTCTGTCCATGTTTTTAACGCAATCCTTGTTTGTTCCGCCACAGCCCTTGAGACTTAATATCCGCATCAGCTTGTTGATCACGGCAGTCATACCGAATCCTGCAGTAATGATCACATCATTTGGACCAGCGTTTACGTGCTTTTTTATGTACTGGTGTGCATAATGATATGCCTTGGTCATCAAGGTACCCGTGGTGGTCGCTTCGGAATGTGTATTGGCTACATACGGACCGAACTTTTCAGTGAGTTTCGATTCTATTGGAGCATAAAGCCTGCCACTTGCGATCCAGTCTGCATAATGGATCTTCTTGCGACCGTAAGGAGATTCAAATTCCTCATCATACCCGACAATATTGTTCCTGAATTTTTCAAAATACCCTTCTAACCCTGATATATTCTGAGTACGCCTGGAATTCATCTTGCTGCTTGTTGCCAATTTTGTCATAAAAAAAATGGTGCGTAAATATACACACCATTTTAATATGATAAAGTAATCCGAATATGTTATCTAATCTCTTCCGGCAAACCTGGAAAGAAGCCTTAGGAACTCGATATATAGCCATACAAGGGTAACTAGCAAGCCAAAGGCACCATACCATTCCATGTATTTGGGGGCTGACATTTGCGCCCCTCTCTCGATAAAATCAAAATCCATGATCAGGTAAAGTGCAGCTACAACCAATATCACCAGGTTGATCAGGATTCCCAGCGGACCAGAACTATGCATAAAGCCAAGGTTAACTCCGAAAAGGCTGAAAAGGAAACTAACAAGGTAGGCAAAGAAGATAGCTCCTGTAGCCATCAGTATTCCGCGCCTGAATTTCGGTGTTGCCCTTATTGTGCCTGAGCGATAAAGGAACAACATTGTAAAAAGGGTTCCTAATGTGAGTAAAACAGCCTGGAAAGGAATGCCCTGGTATTTCGCGTTGATCACCGCGCTTATACCTCCAAGGAAAAGCCCTTCAAGGATGGCATATACCGGGGCTGTAATTGCAGCAGATTGTGGTCTGAAGATGGTGATCATCGCCATGATGAGTCCGCCAATCGCACCAATAAGAACATAGGTCTGGGCTCCGGCAGGATTCGCCCCGCTTACCATGTTCCATGTATATGCTGCGCCGGCGATCACCAGCAATATAAGTATGCCTATTTTATTGATTGTTCCATTAATAGTCATTACACCACTTTGGGCGCTTGAATCTGCAACCCTGTTGTAAATGCTGCCCGTCATGGCAGGATTTGAAGATCTCATTATTCTCATTGTATTTAAAAGTTTACATTTATTTTACAAACAACATGCCAACGCGTATTGTTGCTTCCTGACTGACATTTTAACATGATTTAACCCGGGGCAGGGGAGGAAAACTGGAAATTTGGAAGAAGGGAATGATGAATTTATAAATTTTCGTTTCACTTTGATCTTTGCGGCTTTTTGCCTTATCGCTTTAACATAATGTCGTTGCAAGGAGTCTCCGGGTAGTAAATCTGCTAAACAAACCATTATAAATCTGGATGTAAAGATTTTACACTTCATAAATATTCTAAAGAAGGAAAATCCCTACATTTGAAAATGCGCAAAAAATTAAATACTGTTTATAAAAGCGAATTCTTCAGGAATGTCGCTACCCTTATGACCGGATCGACCATTGCGCAACTGATCGCCCTGGCCATTTACCCAGTACTTACAGATATATACACCCCTGAGGAACTTGGCTTGTTCTCACTCTACATGGGTATTATAGCCATTACGGGAATTATATCAACCGGTCGGTACCAGATGGCAATTATGATGCCGGCAGACGACAAAAAGGCAGTGAATGTCGCCGCACTTGGTTTTTTTATCGGTATCACCTTCAGCCTTATACTATTTATTATTGTACTCTTTTTCAAAACTCCGATCGCAAAAGCTTTCAATAATCCGCTGATGGAAAAATGGCTTTGGTATGTTCCCCTTTCTACCCTTCTGATAGCCTTCTTCCAGGTTTCAATTTACTGGCACAACCGCTTCAAGCATTTCGGGAGGACAGCGACTGGAAACCTTGTGCAGTCCATTACCAATTCGGGAGTCAAACTTACCACTTCCGGATCGATCCCTTCTGGCGGAGGTTTAATATTGGGCGCTCTTACCGGCCAGCTTGCGGGGGGATTATATTTCCTTTTCAGCTGGATGAGAAAATTCAGAAACAGGTTTACAGATATATCCGTCTCTCTTATGAAGGAGGTTGGACGGGAATACTATAAATTTCCGGGATTTAACCTGCCAAATAACCTTATAAATAATATTTCAAACTCCCTCCCCATATTTCTTATCAGCTCTTATTTTGGAGCCGCAACATTAGGACTTTACAGTTTGGGTTTTACAATGATATTCCGGCCGATGAACCTCGTAACCAATTCAATGGAGCAGGTTTTCTCTCAAAGGGTGATCGCTAAATATAACAACAGAGTATCTATAAGGTCTGATATTTTTACTTTACTCAAAAGGTCCATTCAGATCGGGATCCTGCCTTTCATTATAGTTGGAATATTCGGGCCATTTATATTCAGGGTTATATTCGGTGCTGAATGGGAGGAATCGGGAAGATTCACCCAGCTCCTGATCCCCTGGTTTTTCACCGCGTTTTTAGCGAATCAGCTTACCTTTATTCCGGACCTGTTCTCCAGGCAAAAGACAGCATTTTTGTTGAATATTATAAGGCTCGTTCTCCGGATTGCAGCAATGGCTGTAGGTATTTATTTTAAAAGCATTATGCTTGCACTCGGGCTATTCAGCCTGGCAAGTGTTATTATTGTAGTTATTACACTGGTCTGGTATTTGAGTATGGTCCGGGCATTCGATAAAGAAATCAACAGGAATTAAGAGACTTCCCTGTTTCATTTAATAAAAGCTTTTTTTATCGATGTGTCCTTACTTCAAAAAATATCCTTAAATTTGTGGCTCGAAATTTTGAAATACGTTCTTTTTGAAAGATTATGGTGGATGTAGCTCAGTCGGTCCCGGATTTTCTGAAGTACACTTCAGCAAAAAACCCGAGGATCCTCGAAAAATTAAGAAAATCGGTGATTTTCTATTTTTCGGGATTAGAGCGATGGATTGTGGTTTCAGGAGTATTGTAATTTATATATGGTGGATGTAGCTCAGTCGGTTAGAGCGCTGGATTGTGGTTCCAGAGGTCGTCGGTTCGAGCCCGATCTTCCACCCAGGGGAGAAAGCTGATCGGAAACGGTCAGCTTTTTTTTATTTGTATAGTTAACCTGGATCAGATCGGGCGAGAAGCCTGTCCCGATGCAAATCGGGAAGCCCGATCTTCCACCCGGGGGAGAAAGCTGATCGGAAACGGTCAGCTTTTTTTTATTTGAAACAGGTTAAAAGAAATAGGTCGACTGAGAAGTTTTTCCCAAAACACAAGATATCACTCTTTATCCCTCCAGGTATTCCCAGTCCCTGATCGGTTCAAATTTCCTGAATGCCTCAACGGCAGACGGATGAGTAAGAACCGATTCCACCCTTACCTCCGGGATCAGGTTGTCGGCAAGGCCATTTTTTACGAAAATAAAATTAAATCCAAGGTCGTTGGCACCAACGAGCCTGTAGCCCTTCTTTTCAGCCAGTTTTGTCATGGCAACAGGAGATGCTCCATGGTAAACCGGATGTTTTCCCGGGTAAAAGTAATCCGGATCATAGGGCACAACAATATTTTCCATTCCAAATTCATTGTGGGTCTCAATGATCACAACCTGTGGATCAATAACGCTAATGGCATCCCATACCCAGTAATCGTTCCCGTCAATATCGATCGACAATAGGCCGATTTCACCTTTATACCCGGCACCCTCTATCAGATCGTTTACATTCTCCCTGCTCACCTTGCTGCACAGGAATTTTGGTTTATAATACCAGGGATGCGGATACTTGCTGAAAAACTTTTCACCTCGTTTAATACTTTTTGGGTTGCCGTCGATAAACAAACCATGCCAGCCAAAATTGAAATAAAGATTTGCAGAATTGCTGTTCACCCCATCATCTGAGCCAATTTCAACGAAAGTTTTATGGGTCATTCCCAGGACAGAAAAAATGAAAAGCAATTTGCCGTCTTCTTCAAACTGGGAAAAAACCCTGTATCCCGTGTCTTTTAATTCAGGCAATCTTCCCGATCCGGCCAGATTGCAGTAATGATGAAACAGCTGCCGCTGGGTGATCTGGACCGAAGGTATAAACCTGTTTCTTATTTTGGTAATGAGGAACCTGTCCTTCAGGAAGTTTTTAAACATAAGTTATCAGGGTTTCTGGATAAGTTGTGAAGATACAGATAATTCAACATTTTGTAAAAGTATTTGGCTTTCTATCCTATCCTTTCAGCCATACCAGGCAGGGAAGAGGAAGTAGAAACTGATCCTTTCGGGCAACAGGCACCCAGGCTTCCCCTTTTTTTTAATTTATATGAAAGAAACTTATATATAACATGCGTACATATATAATAATGTTATATATTTGCTTCATGATCGCAAATGATTTATTAAAAGGTACCTTAAGAACGAT
The DNA here is from genome assembly GCA_964428945.1 of uncultured Bacteroidaceae bacterium. Lineage (GTDB taxonomy): Bacteria > Bacteroidota > Bacteroidia > Bacteroidales > M55B112. The sequence goes on from CAYSAH010000110.1 coordinate 7,638, forward strand.
CGTTCTAAAGTTGTTGGCCGACAACGGACGGATGTATGGCTATGAAATTACAAAAAAGGTGGAAGAGCTCTCTGCCGGTAAGATCAAGCTTACATTTGGTGCACTCTATCCGGTTTTGCATAAACTGGAGGCCGACGGGCATATACGGACCGAAATGGAATATATCGGTAAACGAGTCCGGAGGTATTATTCTCTTACAGAAACAGGCAGGTCCTGGACGGAACAGAAAGTGGATGAATTCTTTGATTTTGTAAACACATTGACTTACGTTCTGAAACCTACACCCGCCTGAAATGCATGCTGAAGTAATCGACAATCATCTTGTCCGGATCAGGAAAGACCTGGCAAGGAAAGGTCTCACATACGCGCATTTGCAGGATGATATCCTGGATCACATTTGCTGTATGGTCGAGGAAGAGCTGGATTCCGGGAAGGATTTCGAATCTTCCTATGGCGAAATTATGTCCAGTATCGGAGACGAAACACTTCCTTCTCTTCAGCATCAGACCTTATTGTTAATTGATAAAAAATTTCAAAAAATGAAAAAGACCGCATATATATTAGGGCTTCTGGGCTCGATCCTGGCAATTGTTGGTTCAGTTTTCAAGATGATGCACTGGCCGGGAGCAAGTATTTTATTGACACTTGGCTTTGTGATCGTTGTCCTGGGTTTTCTTCCCATGTATTTTATTCTTAGTTTTCGTGAGCAGGTGGAAAAACCAAAAGTTATTTTCCCTTTAGTAGGATACATTTCACTTCTGTTGATATTTACGGGTGCTGTATTTAAAATCATGCATTGGCCCGGAGCAGGAATACTGCTTAAAGCAAGCACTGTTTTTCTGCTGGTTGGCTTCCTTCCCTTGTATATTGTTCAGATCTTCAAAAGGGTTTCCGGGAAGAAGATAAATATGGCCTATATTATAATGCTGCTCGTTGGTATATCTATTGTTATGATCCTTGCCAGGGTGAACCTTTCAAAGGACGCTATTGATAAGTACACTGATTTAACACTGGATTATTCTGAAGCATCAGGTCTGTTGAGCAGGGAAATCTATTCAACCCTTGAAATGGTGGAAGATTCAATGATTACCGGCGATGTGGAGAAAATTATTAAATATGCTGATGAGCTTGTAAGTACAGCCGATGAAATGCTGGCTGGATTGCTTGAAACAGTTGATGCCTATGGAACACCTATTAATGAAGTTCCCAGGAGAGATTACAGAAACGGAGGGAGAGAAGCTTTTTTGGATAATGGATCAGGAGAAGAATTTCTCAGGATGTCAAGAGAATATAAATCGTTCCTGCTTTCAGTTGTTGATGACCCCCTGGTGAAAAGTCAGGTCAATATTGATCTGCTGTTTTCCATCGGAGACTGGACCACTGGCTGGGATCCATCAGATTATGCCTATGATCCCCTGATCATAAACTATAGTAAGATAACGACTTTTAAATATTCAGTATTAAATGCAGAATACCGGGTTCTCCGGAACCTCCTGGAAGAATAGCTGAACCCAAAAGTATTCGCACTTGCTATTTGGACACTGAATTTGGACAAAAGAAAAAGGGGAACCGTTGCCGGATCCCCTTTTTACTAACCACTTAAACCTAAAAAAAAGAACTTTTACTTAACCCGTTATGAAATGTAAAAGGACGTATGATTTGTTCATAGAATAAATTACAATCAACGTGCCATAAATTATAAAAATCACATAAACAGACCGTTAAGAATATAATCGATATATAAGTATGGACTGGGTGTTGGCCGATTTTGAACAGCCGCGTTCGGAATCGAACGTTTTTAACACGAATTAACAATGGAGACTCCAAAAACAATTCGAGTTAGGGAATCCTTTTATCCGGGTAATCCGTGGATCATACTCCGTAGTTATGGAATCCATGCAAAATGCTTTATCCAGGGTATAAAAAAAGCAGCTCCGGTTTTCGAAGCTGCTTCTGCCATAACATATGGCTATCGTGGTTTAGGTTAAGTGATCCTGCTCCTTATTTCTTTCTATTCCAGATTGTTTCGCGACCCAGGAATTTCATTCCAAGTACATATCCTTTCAGGTACAGTACATCGTAATTACCATTCTCAAACCAACCATAACATGAATAGGTCTTTCCATTGTCGGGATCATAGATCGTTCCATTATCCCACCTGTCTTTAGCAGCATTGTATTCAAAACCTTTGAGAAGCCTGAGGCCCATGATCGGATCATTCCTTTTTGCAGGATCGGGGTTCTCCTCATCTACTTTTGGCTTACCCTGGTCG
>CAYSAH010000111.1:0-9825 GCA_964428945.1 uncultured Bacteroidaceae bacterium
TGGAAAAAGAGCTGCAAATCCGGAACCATTTGACTCTTTCTTTCCATGGGGGGAAATGATGTTGAATGATTTTGATACCCTCGATAAATACCTGGTAGATCCGCATTCCATATTCAGAAATATAAGGGAACTGAAGGAGATAGATGAGACCTTTGGGGGACTTGAGCAGGAGCAGATCGAGTTTATAAAGAAATTTTGGAAAAGCTTTCACCAGGGGGAGCCCACAAAAGAAAAGAATGTTTTCCTGACAACATGGAAATTGCTGCCGCTCCTATATTCCGATCTGGATGCTCACATGAAAAGAGAAAAGTCGGGTTACGAGGGGAAGATCTATCGCACAGTTTCTGAAATGGAAATGTCGGAACTAAGTGATAAACTTGATTATGATCATTACACCTTCATTGGATTCAATGCTTTATCGCTCAGTGAAAAAAAGCTGTTCAGTAAATTGAAGAACAGGAATATTGCATCTTTTTACTGGGACTACGATCAGCAATACCTTAGTGATGGGTCCATGGAAGCCGGAAGGTTCCTGCGGGAGAATATGAGCATGTTCCCTCCTCCCGCCGACCTTGGAATATTCAATTCCCTGGCCGGGGACCATGAGATAAGGATATTTGACCTTCCCTCGGATGTACTGCAGGCAAAAACAGTGCACAAGCTTTTATCTGAGAGGCAAGATACAATTGTTGAGGCGAATGATACTGCAATTATTGCCTGCGATGAGAACCTGCTGATGCCGGTACTAGTTTCCCTGCCCGGGCAGGTGGATCTTGTAAATATTACCATGGGATATCCTTTCAGCAATACTCCCCTGAGCAGTTTCATTGAAAGTGTACTGAAGCTTCAGCGCAATGCCGGAAAATATAAGGAGGCTTCCTCAAGATACTATCACAAGGATGTGCTTTCTGTATTGAACCACCAGTATTACAAGTTGCTCAGTGACGAAGATCCTGCCGAGCTGGTTCAAAGGATCATTCACGAGAACAGGGTATATATCGAAAGTAAATTCTTCCAGGGATCGGCTGCTTCGAAAATATTCAGGGAGGTAGCGGATGTCAGACAACTTTGTGCCTACCTTGAAAATTTGCTGGATTACATACTTATGCGGCTTCTGAAGGAAGAAGCGCACTATTACAGCGACCTTGAAAAGGAATATGTCCTGCTTATGCTCTCAAGGCTGAACAAGTTATCAGTCTATGCTGAAAACAGGGCAGATCTGGAGATACAGACTTTCATGCGACTTCTCAGGCGTATAATGGCAAAGCAGCGAATTCCTTTCACCGGCGAACCTCTGGCCGGTTTGCAGGTAATGGGAATCCTCGAAACCAGGCTGCTTGACTTTGAAAATGTAATTATGCTCTCAGTAAATGAAGATATAATGCCAAGGTCCTCTGCAGGGCATTCCTTTATTCCATATTCATTGAGATATGCCTATGGTCTGCCCACCCGTGAAGACATGGATGCCATTTATGCCTATTACTTTTACAGGCTTATTCAACGGGCAAAAAAAGTGGACCTTCTTTATAAAAGTGCCTCTGAAGGCGTCCGATCCGGAGAGATGAGCAGGTACCTGCACCAAATGCGCTATGATTATAATGCGGAGATTATCCGACCTGTTCTACCTGTTAGCGCGACAGAAAATATACCAATATCGATAAGTAAAACAACTGAGATCCTTTCGATCCTTGAAAAGTACCTTGAAGGGAATAAGAATGACCGTTACCTTTCTCCCTCGGCCCTGAATACCTATATTGAGTGTTCCCTGAAATTTTATTTCAGAAAAGTGGCTAATGTTGGTGAACAGGCTGAGTTGCAGGAAGAGTTGGATCCTATCGGGTTTGGTAATATTCTGCATAAAACCATTCATCTTCTTTATGCCGGGTTGATCGGAGAGAAAAAGATCATTTCGGGTGAGCAGCTAAAAAGCGTGAGATCCGGTTCCGAATTGGATGAGATTCTCCGTTCCGTATTTATTAAAGAGTATTTTAAAACTGACAGGAAGCGTGAAATAGAAGGCAGGAACCTTATCATTTTAGAGATATTGAAAAAGTACCTCTTAAAGATCATTGAGACCGATTCCATGCTCGCTCCCTTTGAGATCCTTGAACTGGAGCAAAGTTTCCAGCTTGCCAGGAAGTTGGAAACAAAATCTGGATGCCTGAATATAATGCTCGGCGGGCAGATCGATCGTATCGACCGAATGAAGGAAGGTGTTACCAGGATCATTGACTATAAGACAGGGAAGTCGGAATCAGCCTTTGAATCTGTATCCTCACTTTTTGATAAGGCAAATAAAAACAGGAACAAGGAAGCTTTCCAGGCCTTTGTATATGCGTCAATTTACCTCGAAAAGAATTCTACAGAAACAGTTCAGCCAGGCTTATACATCGTGAGGAAACTCTTTGGCGAATCCTATTCCCCGGTTTTTACGATGGGACCGGCAAACCAGAAACAACCCTTACTGGCTTTTAACCCGGAAGCTGAGAATTTTAACCATTCCCTTGACGAATTGTTGAAGGAGATCTATGATCCCGATGTTCCCTTTAGCCAGACAGAGGTCACAGACAGGTGTAAATACTGCGATTTCAAGGCAGTTTGCGACAGAACATAGTTTCACAACTTATTTATATCTTTATTCAATTGAAAAAAACATCCTATGATTCCCGGTTATAAGTCCTTCCAGGTTGAAATAAAGAATTTGAAGTTTGAGACAAATGGTGGTCATAAGTATTCCAGGACTGCCATAGTAACTTTCGAAGTTGAACGGCGCACCAAGCCATTGATTGAGCTGCTCGGCTATGTAGATGAAGAAGATATCTATGCAATGATCGATAAGGGTGAACCTCTAGTTCTTGATCAATGCTATGTTTCACGGTTTTCCCTTGAAAACTACCGTATATCAAGGAAGATGGATAAGAAGGACCAGGTGAGGATCAGTGGTTTCAGGGCCAGGAATTCTTTCTTTGATTCATCTCTGCCTTTCGATTTTTCACATGCGATCTTCGATTCAGGCAACCTGGACCTTACATCATCATGGTTCCACAGGGGGGTTTTGAATTTTGATTCTTCGGTGTTCAAATGCGATGAGATAAGTTTTCACAATGTTAAATTCCCGAATTACAATTTTGAATTTAAGAATGTTTCCATTGAAAAGGCAAACGTGAATTTCAAAAATGCAAATTTCGGTAAAGGTGATAAGGATTTTCAATATACAGACTTCGGCAGCGGAAATGTTTCTTTTGCAAATACAGAATTTTCAGACGGTGATGTAAGTTTTATAAATTCAATTTTTGGAGGCGGGGATATATCCTTCAAGGTAACACGTTTCGGAAACGGAAAAGTGGACTTTCATTTTGCCAAATTCAGGAATGGAAATATAAGTTTTGAACGTACCGAATTCGGTAATGGCAGGACCGACTTCAGAACAGTTGAGTTTGGAACCGGAAGGGTAAATTTTAACCGTGCAGAATTTGGAGATGGTGAGGTGACTTTCGAAGCAAGCGAGATGAAAGCCGGAAAATTCAGTTTCAAGAGGGCTGAATTCGGGAAGGGAATGATATCCTTTGAAGAGGCTGTCTTTTCTGCAATTGATGTAAGCTTTGAACGGACAGATTTTGGTACAGGAAATATTTCTTTTTACAAATCGGAATTCAAATCACTTTCTTTCACCTTTTGTCACCTCGATAACTATGTTGACCTCAGGGTGCAGAAATGCCGGCTGATCGATCTTTCCAATACCATTGTCCGGGATATTATTGACCTTAATCCATTTGAGTTTGTTCTGGATGTTGATACGATAAAGTTTGCCGGTATGAGGCTTATAGGCCGCATCTATATCAACTGGACAGGTAATAAAGTAAAAAAGCTCATTGTCAGCCAGGAAGAAAGTGACCAAAGGATAAAGGCTGAGCAATTCAGGATCCTTAAAGAGAATTTCAGTTCCTGTGGACAGTATGAAGATGAAGACAGGTCGTACGTTGAATTCAAACGGCATGAGGCAAATGCAAATCTTTCCGATTCAATTAGGAGAAACCGTTTCAATGCCCTGTGGAGTTACCCGGTGCACTGGTTCAAAGATGCCTTGTTCGATAAGGCCGGATTATATGCCACCAGCCCTGTTCGTGTACTTATAACGATGCTCAGTGTTTTTGTGATTTTCAGCCTCCTTTTTGTAGGTATGATAATTACCACGGACTCAGACATCATTGACTCGGTTAACGACTCTCTTTCGGTTGTCGGACGCTCCTTTTACCACAGTGCCATTACATTTTTAACGATAGGTTATGGTGATCATTTTCCATATAAAAGCATCAGGTGGGTTTCTGCCCTCGAAGGATTTTCCGGCTTGTTCCTGATGTCTTACTTCACTGTGGCCTTTGTTCGAAAAGTGTTGCGTTAATCCTCCTTTAAAAGGTCGGGACGAAGCCTCTTTGTTTTCTCCAGGGATGCCTGGTATTTCCATTCCTCGATCCTGGCATTGTGTCCGGAAATAAGTATTTCCGGTACTTTCCATCCATTATAATCGGCAGGTCGTGTATAAACAGGAGGTGAAAGAAGGTTATCCTGGAAGGAATCGGAAAGGGCGGAGCTTGCATCAGAGATCGCTCCGGGGAGGATCCTTACAATACTGTCGGTGATAACAGCAGCGGCAAGTTCACCACCGGACAATACATAGTCTCCGATCGATAGTTCCATACTCACAAGGTAATCCCTTACACGTTGGTCAACCCCCTTGTAATGACCACAGAGAATAATGATATTCTGCAATGTGCTCAGCCGGTTTGCTGTTTTCTGGTTAAATACCGGAGCATCGGGAGATGTAAAAATGATCTCATCATAATTCCTCTCTGACCGGAGCCTGGAGATCGCATTTTCTATTGGCTCCACCGACATTACCATTCCTGCCTCCCCTCCAAAGGGATAGTCATCCACACTCTTGTGCTTGTTTTTTGAATAATCCCTCAGGTTATGAATGAAAATCTCTACCAATCCACGTTCCTTAGCCCGTTTTACAATGGAATGATCGAATGGCCCCTTTAAAAGTTCAGGCAATACTGTGATTATATCTATTCGCATTTCATTACAAAAATAGTCAAATAATTTCTGAATTGTGAGCGCTGAAAATACTGGTGTCAAAAAGCAGATTATTGAAATATAACCGGAATTAATTATAATTTCGTAACTTGTATTCATTGATCTAATTATAATCCTCTTGTTCTATGGAATATTCTGATAAAAATGAACATCTGAATGATGATCCATTAGAAATTACGAACGAAAAAAATGAAGCGCAGGCAGGTGAAACTGCTGATGGAAAAGTAAAAGTGAACGCTTCGGATCCTCTGCCGGAAGGGAAGAACGGGCATCCGGATGAGCCCCTTACTTCCGAAACATCGAAGGATTCAATCCAGCCTCCGGAGGAGTCTGAGTTGATTTCAGAAACCGTTGATCCTGCATTAATTCGCGGTGAAAACATTGTAAGTTCAGAAAATGACGGGCTCTCCGAAAGCGGAGATGAAAAACCGACAGGATCTGCAATTCTGCCTGCTAAGCATGGTGAAGGGGAGGAAGACCTTGAATCTGCTGAATTGAAGGAAGATGACAATCCGGGGGAGTACAAGAAAAAGAAGAGCGAGAAGAAGACCTTTGAAAAGGTTGAGGAAAAGGTTGAAGAGAAGATAAACTACGATCTATTGAGTAAATCTGACCTGGTCAAGGTATTTGATGATATATTAAGCAATAAACCCTTTGACCAGATAAGGTCTGAAGTCGATCAGATCCATGATTCATACCAGAAAAAATTCGATGAGGAGTTTGCCTTAAAACGTGAAAATTTTATTGCAGACGGAGGCTTAGAACAGGATTTTAAACCTGCGGAAGATCCGGTCGACAAGAAAATGACCGAATTGTCGGAGAAATACAAGACCCTGCGTGCCGACTACAGCAAGCAACTTGAAGAAGTCAAAGAGGAGAACCTGCGAAAAAAGCAGGAGATCCTTGAAGAGTTAAGGCTGTTGATGGAGGGACAGGAGGGTTTTGAAAACACATTCAGAAAATTCAGGCAACTTCAGAATAAATGGTTCGAAGCCGGGATTGTACCTAAACAAAATGTAAAGGACCTTTGGAATTCCTATAATTATTTCGTCGACAAGTTCAATGATTATGTCAATATAAACAGGGAACTCCGCGCAATGGACTTTAAAAAGAACCTTGACCTTAAGATAAAATTGTGTGAAAAAGCCGAGGAGTTGGCCAGTGAAACAAATGTTACAATTGCTTTTAAAACCCTTCAGAAATATCATACCCAATGGAGAGAGATCGGACCGGTTCCCAGGGAGGAAAAGGATAAAGTCTGGGAACGGTTCAAGGCAGCTACTTCTGTTATTAATAAAGCCCATCAGAATTTCCAGTCACAACTTAAGGATTCGCTTGTTGATAACCTGGAGCATAAAAATTCCTTATGTCTTAAAGCGGAGGAATTTGCTAAGCTAGAGCTTCATAATCACGGTGACTGGGTAGAAAAGACCAATGAATTGCTGGCGATACAAAAAGAGTGGAAGAGTGTCGGTTACGCTCCTAAAAAAGACAATAACATTATCTATGCCAGGTTCAGAAGAGCCTGTGACCGGTTCTTTGAGAAGAAAGCGACTTTCTATTCTGAAACTTTCGAGCACCAGAAGGAAAACGTTGAAAAGAAGAGGGAATTAATTGAGGAAGCAAAAGGACTTGTCAGCAGTACAGATTGGAAAAAGACCTCTGAAATACTGATGGACCTGCAAAAAAGATGGAAGGAGGTAGGTCCGGTTCCGCGGAAAGAATCAGACAAACTCTGGCGCCAGTTCAGGTCGGCATGCGACCAGTTCTTTAGCAGTAAATCCGAGTTTTTCAGTGGAAAAAATGATTCCTACGAAGATAACCTTAAAGCAAAGCAGGACCTTATCCTGGAAATGACCCAATTCAAACCAGCGTCGGATAAAAAGGCCATACTGCATGCAATGGAGGATTTTCAGAACCGTTACAATGAGATTGGCTTCGTTCCGGTTGAGTTTAAGGATAAGATCAGGGATGAGTTCCAGGCAGCGCTTAATGCTATTATCGAGAGGGTTTCAGGGACAGAAAACCAAAAGAGCCTTATCCGTTTCCGTATACGGATCGCCAGCATCCTGAGTGTTCCGAAAGGTGAGAATAAACTGAGGTTTGAAAGGGATAAGCTCATGAATAAGCTCCAGCAGCTGAAAAATGATATTGGTGTCTGGGAAAATAACATAGGTTTTTTTAAACAAACACAAAGCTCAGAAGGTACTATCTCCGAGTTCCATGAAAAGATAGAGGATGCCAGGTCAAGAATAGAATTACTGGAACAGAAGATTAGAATAATTGATGAACTCGATGATGACAATTAGTTGATAAATCATCAGGAATTTGTTTTTAACGGTCTTAGAATATTTATTACTTTGCGCCTTAATTTAAAGCTCCTTTTACTTTGACCAAAACAAAATACGTATTCGTAACGGGTGGTGTTACATCTTCACTCGGAAAAGGAATTATTTCCGCATCTCTTGGACGCCTCCTGCAGGCCCGTGGTTTTTCAGTCACCATTCAGAAACTCGACCCCTATATTAATGTCGACCCGGGAACTCTTAACCCTTATGAACATGGGGAGTGTTATGTAACGGATGATGGTGCTGAAACAGATCTCGACCTGGGACACTATGAACGTTTTATTGATATCAAAACAACACAGGCAAATAATGTAACAACCGGCAGAATCTACCAGTCGGTTATAAATAAAGAACGCAGGGGAGATTACCTGGGAAAAACAGTGCAGGTGATCCCGCATATTACTGACGAGATCAAAAGACGTATAACGCTCCTGGGGAAAACAGGTGATTATGATATCATTATAACTGAGATAGGAGGGACTGTAGGCGACATTGAGTCTTTGCCCTATATTGAAGCTGTCAGGCAGCTGAGGTGGGACCTTGGGCATGACAATACAGCAATCATTCACCTTACCCTGGTTCCTTATCTGCATGCATCCGGTGAATTAAAGACAAAACCAACACAGCATTCAGTTAAGGTATTGCTAGAAAACGGGATCCAGCCCGATATTCTTGTTCTTCGGACAGAGCACCAGCTTACAAAAGAGATCAGGAAGAAGGTTGCACTGTTCTGTAACGTTAACCTGGAATCGGTGATCCAGTCTATTGATGTATCCACCATTTATGAAGTTCCCCTTCTTATGTACGAGGAGAACCTCGATAAAACCGTGCTGGCCAGGCTGAACATGGAGCCAAAGACAAATATTAACCTGAAACCATGGCGCAGTTTTGTTGAAAAATTAAAGAATGCATCAAAAGAGGTTAACATTGCCCTGATTGGAAAATATGTGGAATTGTACGATTCCTATAAATCCATCCTTGAATCCCTTGTGCATGCCGGTGCAATAAACGATGCAAAGGTAAATGTCACCTGTCTGCATTCTGAAATGATCTCCCCGGAGACCATTGCAGAGGACCTCAGTGAATTTGATGGTATACTGGTTGCTCCCGGCTTCGGAGACCGGGGCATAGATGGAAAAATATTTGCAGTTCAGTACGCCCGTGAAAATAAGATACCTTTTTTCGGCATATGCCTGGGATTGCAGTGCGCCGTGATAGAGTTCGCAAGGAATGTACTGGGATACAAGGATGCTCATTCCACTGAAATGACGAATATAACCACTCACCCTGTTATCGACCTGATGGAGGAACAAAAAGGGATAACAGAAAAGGGGGGTACAATGCGTTTGGGTGGATATAAATGTCACCTTATTGAAAATTCAAAGGTTTCGAAAATCTATAAACAGAAGGATATAAGAGAACGCCACAGGCATCGTTACGAGTTCAATAACGATTACCTTGAAGAGTTTCAAAAGAATGGTATGCTCGCAGCAGGTATCAATCCCGAAAGTAATCTTGTTGAAATAATGGAACAACCTGCTCATCCATGGTTTATTGGAACTCAATTCCATCCAGAATACAGAAGCACCGTATTAAATCCGCATCCTCTCTTTGTGAGTTTTATCGAGGCAGCAGTTTTATATTCAAAAAAATAAAGCCATTCTTCTTCAATTCACCGATTTTACGCGGAGATTTGCAATTATTTCCCTGATATTTCAGGTAAAACATTACTTTTGTGCCTGTTAATAAAAAGATCTTATAATGGATAGAAATTCAATTGTTGGAATAGTGCTTATTGGGGTGATACTTATTGGGTATAGCCTTTTCACAAAACCTGCACGGGAAGCACAGATGGAAGCCATCAGGCATAACGATTCCATCGCAAAGGCCGAACAGCTCAGGCAATTGCAAACGGCATCTGAATCCCGGAACCTGCCGATCGAACCCCTGGATGCAGTGAACCAGGATTCCGCTGTCAAAGCAATACAGGAGCTAAATTATGGAGTTTTTGCTTCCGGGCTTGAAGGAGAAAAGGAATTTATCACTTTAGAGAATAAGTTAGTTAAACTTGAATTGTCAACACTGGGAGGCAGGCCATACAGCGCAACCCTGAAGAAGTATTTCACCCACGATTCGCTGCCTGTTATCCTGTTCGACGGAGATTCTTCAAAATTCGACATGCAGTTCTTTTCTGATAACCGCAGAATTAATACCGGCGAACTGTTTTTTACGCCATCGACCAGTCAAAAGAATATTGTAGTATCTGATTCGCCCGAAAGTGTTACAATGCGGCTGGATGTCGCTGAAGGCGCCTATATTGAGTATATCTACACCCTGAAGCCAAAACAGTATATGATCGATTTTGACATCAGGCTGGTTG